>CAZKXO010000036.1:0-18258 GCA_964556525.1 uncultured Saprospiraceae bacterium | reverse complement strand
TATAATAACTGCATAATCGTATAATGCGTTATTATATTCTATTCTGATCATAAATTCACATATATAATTCTGTAATATTTAATTGCTTGATTAAAAGCTGAAAGCAAATTTATCCTTACTTATCATAAATAAGGCACTTATTAGCAACTTCTTGCTTTATATTTGAATTATTCTCTTATATTTAGAATATTATAAGCCAAATGTCTATAACTATAGAATAATAAAATGAAAACACATAATAGAGAATTACTACTGATGTATAACCCCAATTTAAGTGCAGACAGAAAGACACTGGCACATGCAAAAGGAACAGGTAAGAAGGTGAGATCCTATGAGCATAGTAAAATGAGATCCACTACCACGAACTGGAAATCCATTTTAAAAAAATTGGATAAGCACCCTAAAGAATTACTAAACAAAGCACATCCATATTATCAAGCTAATATCAGAGGCAAAGATTTTAACATGCACGGTTGGCTGAATATACTTCAGAATAATCCTGAGCTGATTAAACATCCCATCGCTATCAAAGGCAGTAAAGCTTTGTTATGTAAGACGCCAACTGACATCTATAAAATAGCTTGACAAAATAACTAATCCTATCACGAAAAAAGGGGACACAATTCTGTGTCGCCTTTTTTTATACTTTTTGAAAAGTTGTAGCTTTTATTGTTTGACAAATACATGAAAGTATCTGTTTTGTCCTTTGGTAACCTGCAAGTAGTAAGTACCACTTTCCAGATGAGCAATAGACAAAAAGTTGGTTGCGCTAGAACTGAAAACCAGATGGCCAGATGTATCGAACACCTTTACATCCATCTCATTTATGTTTTGTGTATCATTTATTATTAGATGATCTGATGCTGGATTTGGATAGATGCTTATGTCATCTGGTAGTGGAGCAAAGGCAGAAGTGATATTGCTCGCTAAACTAAAGAATGATCCAGCAACTCCATTGGCAGAAAATGATCTAGCAACAAAAAGTGTTCTATCGCCTGGATGCACTACGATCGCATCTAAGGCTTCAGAATCGTCAGTTATGCCAGTTGTTACAAACTCATCTATTTTATTGCCTTCTGCATCTACTTTAAGTACGAATGCTTCACCAAATTCTTTTCCTGATTTTGTTCCTCCATTTCTTCCAGTCATGATAAATTCATCAAATCTCAATTGTTTGATTCTGGAAATTCCTTTTACAGGATTAGCAACACCTGGCTCCTCTAAACTTGGCGAATCATAACGTTTCTCCCATAGTAAATCGCCTTCCTTAGAGTATGAAACTAGATACCCTTGAAAATGACCAGGATTCTCGTCATCTTCGATAGTACCTACAGCATAGACTTGCTGAGTCCAAGAAACCAAGACATGATCCAAACTAATATTAGCCCAGTCCAAGTCTGTAGACCACAATAGTTCTCTATTAATATCATACCTGAGCAAGTGGCCAGTGGACACCTCATTCTCAACAGAATTATACCCATCTACAACACCTACATCATCAAAGAGTCCTATTCCAATAGATCCATCGATATCTGGAAAATGCGTATTGAATTTGTTACTTACCAGTGTCTCAGTCAGTGTATTAATGGTTGAATGCAAGAGGCCTCTGATACCATCCTTTACAGCATAAGAAACAACAACTATAAAGTTGACATTCTGTATAACTTGATAGGTTTCTACAAATTCAAATTCATCGTTTTTAACATTCACAAAAAATCTGGTATTTTCCAAATTCACATCTGAGTAGAATATGTCTCCCGAAGATCTAATGTGAATAATTCTTTCATTATCTGTAGTTTGCTTACTGTGGACAATGCCTCCAAAGCTACATGTAGAGCATACAGCTTTTCTTTTAATTTCTTTGCCATTAGGGCCCAACAGTATCGCAAGGTCGGATTTATTTCCAAGTTCAAAAGTCTTACCTGATAGCACATAATTTCCATTAGATAATCTTAGTATGTGGGTAAGTTCCTCCCGCTCTTCAAAAGTTGCAAGGATAGGTTCTTCTTGAGCGATAATATCTACTGCGAATAGACTGCATAGCATAAGCATGCAGGGTAACACCAATTGTTTCATTTTCTATCTTTAATTTGATAGAGAATGCTTCAAAAAACTTACCAGATTAAGAAAAGTGACAACTTACCGACATTCTGCACAAACGCCAGTGATCGCAAGTGTTAGGTTAGAAATAGTATAACCCCTTGGTAAGGTCATGTCTATTTCTTTTACTTCTTCGAGACATAAGGTTTCTCCACACTTTTCGCAATGGAAGTGCGGATGATTACTTAGTGCTTTATGCAGTTCGCATTCTTGATGACACAAAGCATATTTCATCTCATTGCTGGCATCGACTACTTGATGAATAAGCCCTTTTTCCTCAAATGACTTGAGGGTTCTGTACAGAGTAATCCTATCATGCTCTCCCAATTTAGACTCTAGAACTTTATTGCTCCTAGCAGAATGTGGCTTGTCCATGAAAAGCTCTAGAACCTTGATACGGAAAGAGGTCTTTCTAAGATTATGACTCTTGAGTAATGACTCGCTGGTGTGCATATGCATCAAAACTAATATATCCAACTGACATTCACTATATTTGCAACATTATTGCATAAAACAAGATATCATTAAGTGAAACAAACAATTAGGAACATGGATTTTTGGGGAACAACGACAAGCCTCATCTGTGCTGTACACTGCGCTTTAGTGCCTTTGATTCTATCCTTTGGCTATGTCAAATCTACATCACTGATTATAAATCCCTTGTTTGAGTTTTTTTTCCTGGGTCTTACTTTCATTTTTGTCTACCTATCAATTATTAAACCATACATGCGTAATGGGCAAAATCCAAGCTCATTTTACCTTGCAATTATGGGCTTTGTATTGATAATTCTACATCACTTTTTGCCAGCTCAGACACCTCTTACTATAGTTTCAGCAGGTTTATTTATTGCTTCAAGTCATATTCTGAATATGTATTTGCTCAAAAAAGAAGCATAATCTTCCATTTTTTAGCCTAAAATATTGCCATACATAGCCAATTTTATTTATACATAACTGAACCTTTTAGATAAAATGCTTGTATTTTTGGTATAGTGGACAATTGAAAACACAGGTTTCTGATAATCCATTTGCAAGTACGATTTTTATTAGCCTTAGATACGCCAAGTTTATTTTGCTTATTAAAATCATACCTTTTTATAACTTTTTTAATTTTTAACATGAATATTTTTGTAGCAAAATTGAACTACAGTACAGATGATAGTTCTGTTCGAGAGGCTTTCGAGAGATTCGGAACTGTCGAGTCAGTAAAAATCATCTTTGACAGAGACACTGGCAGGTCTAAAGGATTTGGCTTCGTAGAGATGCCTGATACTGGAGAAGGTCAGAGTGCTATCGATGCACTAAATGACTCTGAACTAGATGGCAGAACCATCGTAGTAAAAGAAGCTAGACCACGTGAAGGTGGTGGCGGCGGTGGAAGAAGATACTAAGATCTCCACAACTACATTTGGAAAACATAATATTTAAGATATATATTTTTCCCGAGGGCTTCATACCACATTGAAGCCCTCTTTTTTTGTCCTCTCCATATCTTTCAACCCCTGAAAAACTTTACTTTTACCGACTAACAAAGCTTGTATTTTGAATCAAAGCAAAACCAAAGTCGCCATAATCTTTGGTGGGCGATCTCCAGAGCATCAAATTTCTCTGCTCTCAGCCCAAAACGTTCTTCGCTCACTGGATAGGACCAAGTACGAACCAATACTTATAGGTATAGATAAGCAAGGCACTTGGCATCTTAGTGATGATTCACTTAGCCTTATAAATAAAGAGGATCCTAACAATATAGCTCTGGGCCACCTGGATGCTCCTGTACTCTTTTCTCAGAATACGGGAGACAAGATTCTAGTATCCAAGAGCACCGCGGAAGTACTGACGGGTATAGATGTTATTTTTCCTGTCTTACATGGCACCTATGGAGAAGATGGCTCCATACAAGGATTGGCTAAGCTTGCTAACATACCTTGTGTGGGCTGTGGTATTCTTGGCTCTGCTGTGGGCATGGATAAGGACATTATGAAACATGTATTGCGTTCCTGTAATATAGGTATTGCAGATTGGGTCACAGTACGAAATTCTTCTGAAGGAGTGAACTATACTGAAGTAACTCAGAAACTTGGAAACGAGTTATTTATAAAGCCTGCCAATTTGGGATCCTCCGTAGGTGTTTCTTACTCTGATAATGAAAAGAGCTTCTTTGTAGCCCTGGATAAAGCATTACAATATGATCCTAAGGTTATAATAGAAGAAAAGATAACAGGAAGGGAAATAGAATGCGCTGTACTTGGAAATCATGAACCCATCGCTTCTATACCAGGAGAAGTAAGTGTCTCGGGTGGATTCTACTCATACGAAAATAAATATCTTAATGAGAAGGGAGCAGAATTACATATCCCAGCTGAGTTAGACAAGTCACAAATCGAGGCCGTACACCAACTTGCTTTGGATACCTATACTGTTTTGGAATGTAGAGGTATGAGCCGAGTAGACATGTTTTTACTCCCCAGCAATGAGCTTATAATCAATGAGGTGAATACCATCCCAGGATTTACTAATATTAGCATGTATCCTAAATTGTGGGAAATTTCTGGTATTCCTCAGAATGAACTTATAACTAGACTCATCGAGCTCGCACAGGAAGAACATATACGTGCTAACGAACTTTTATTGATATGACGATTAGAAGAGGAAACATAAATGATCTTTCTGGTGTTGTAAAATTGTTCGACGCTTATAGAGTATGGTACAGAAAAGAATCTGATCCAGAAACTGCAACCGACTTCTTGAGGAGTAGAATAACCAATGATGAGTCCATCATCTTTGTTGCTGAGCATGGCAGTGAATTACTTGGGTTTACGCAATTATACCCTATTTTTTCATCTACTAGAATGAAAAGAATGTGGTTACTCAATGACCTCTTTGTAAGCAAAGACTTTAGAGGCCAAGGTCTGGGCAAACAACTTATTGCAGCTGCAAAGAAGTACTGTATACAATCTGAGGCTTGCGGAATCTTACTAGAAACAGAAACTTCTAACTTGATAGGCAACAAGCTATACCAGAATGAAAACTTTCATCTGGAAGCCAATAATTTTTATTTCTGGACAAACGAAAAATAAACTATATGACTGTTCCTTCAAAGTCACTATCTAAAGATATCCTTAGCATCCTTCCTCTGATATACGTCGGATGGTCTGACTCTGTTCTTAGTCCTTCAGAGATGAAAATCATAGGCAATAAGATTACTAGCCTAAAACATCTTTCTCAGGAAGACAAAGACTATTTATTAGAATGGATCAATCCCTTAAATCCTCCTACACAAAGGGAATTTAAATTTTGGGCAAGTGAACTGAAGAGAGTTGCCCAGGATTTGGATCAGGATACAAAGCGATCACTGGTTAATCTAGGCATAGAAATCGCCAAGAAAGGTGACAATGGTGAAGCTTTTAACATCACTTCAGTAGAGGAAACCAAGAATGCCTTGCAAGATATCAGATCAGCACTGGGTCTCTCCTCTGATAGTGACAGGTTGCTATTGCAAAAGTTATTTCCAGAGGAACACAGCTCTAAGAGAAATGAGTTTGTGCCAAAATTTGATCCTGCAGAACTAAAGAAAGTCTTAGATGGAAAACATGGTGAGACAAGAGATCGAGTAAAGAAGATCCTAAGCGATCCATTTTTCTCGCTGACAGAAGATAGAGACAAAGAAGTATTTAGAGAGAAGACGCTTGACAGATTAAGAGAATTATGCAAGCAAGGCTTAAGCGCATATGCATTTCCAAAAAAATATGGAGGACTAGAAAAGAATGGAGAGCACATTGCTGCCTTCGAAACCTTAGGATATGGAGACCAAAGTTTGGCTATAAAGTTTGGTGTACAGATAGGTCTATTCGGAGGTGCAGTATCACAGTTAGGTACTGATAAGCATCATGAATTATACTTAAACAAGTTATTTAGAGGAGAGCTGCTAGGCTGTTTTGCCATGACAGAAACCGGTCATGGCTCTAATGTGAAAGACCTGGAAACCACAGCAACATATGATGCAGCTACCCAAGAGATTGTTGTCCACTCTCCATCTTTTGCTGCTGGAAAAGAATACATAGGGAATGCTATGCACAGTACTATGGCCGCCGTTTTTGCACAACTAATAGTGGATGGAGAAAATCATGGAGTACATACGATACTGGTGCCTTTGAGGAATGAAAATCATGAGACCCTACCTGGCATAAAAGTAGAAGACTGCGGATATAAAATGGGCCTTAATGGAGTAGATAATGGCCGAATTTGGTTTGACCAAGTAAGAGTACCAAAAGACAACCTATTAAATAAATATGGAACCATTACAGAAAGTGGAGAATACGAAAGTCCAATAAGTAATCCATCCAAAAGATTCTTCACTACACTTGGAGCCCTAGTTGCAGGAAGGGTATGTGTAGGGATGCTCGGTCTCAATGCATCCAAAGTAGCACTAACAATCGCAACAAGATACGCCTACAAACGAAGACAGTTTGGACATAAAAAAAGCAAACAAGAGTCCTTGATCATCGACTACAGTACGCATCAGAGAAGACTCTTCCCTCTTATAGCCAAGACCTATGCATATTACTTGGCGTCACTGGATCTAGCTGACCTGTATAGCAATGCAACTGAAGAAGAAGTCAGAGAAGTGGAAACGTTGGCAGCTGGACTGAAAGCCAAGTCTACTTGGCATACTACCAAAACTATCCAGACCTGTAGAGAAACCTGTGGAGGAAAGGGTTATCTCGCAGAAAATAGATTCGCTGGCATGAAGGCAGACACCGATATCTTCACCACCTTCGAGGGAGATAACACAGTACTTATGCAACTGGTAGCCAAAGGGGCTCTTACTGAGTTCAAGCAATCTTTTCATGATGATGGCTACAGAGCAGTAATGAGGTTCATGCTTACAAAGGCTAAGCATGAAGCCTATGAGTACAATCCCTTATTTACCCGTAACACCGATGCAGAACATCTACTGAGTTCCAAGTTTCACTTCCATGCCTTTAATTATAGAAAGCGGAAAGTGCTTATGTCTCTGAGCCAAAGAATGCAGAAATATATAAAGCGTGGGGTAGAATCACATGAAGTATTCCTTAGGGTGCAGCCACACATGATGGATCTTGCAGATGCCTTTATAGATCAGATTGTATTGACCTCATTCTATAAGCATATAGACCAGTGCAAAGATGAAAAAGCTAAAAAATCTTTGACAGTTCTTGCACAGTTGTATGCCTTGGATAACATTTATGAAAGCAGAGGGTGGTTCTTGGAAAGTGATTACATGGATGGTTCGAAGAGCAAGGCCATAAGAAGAGTGATAAGAAATCTCTATCAGGACATCAAACTAAATGCATTAGGGTATATAGATGGTTTCGGTATTCCAGATGCATTGGTAGAAGCTCCCATTGCACTAAAAGAGTGGTCATAGGTTTAGATCTTAGGTTTTCTTTCTGTTCATCTCTCTTACAGCGGTTTCTATACCTCTAGGCGTTAATGGATACATATTAACTATTTCCTTAATGATACAAATGCTGAAGGTATGCTGCCAATAGTTTTCAGGTTCAGGATTAAGCCAGACAGTTTTCTTAAACTTTTTAGTGAGTCTCTTATAAGATCTAAGACTTACTTTATTCAACTCGTAAGGACCCATAGAGGCATCGCCTATAATGAATATCCTGTAGTTGGGATCCTTACTTAGAATCTTATCCATTTTGACTGCTTTGCGCCGGCGAGGATCTGAAAAGACCTTGTCATAGATGGTATTATGGTAATAGTAGGTTTCCAAGTCATGTGAAAATCTGGTTTTCATTTTCTTAAAAAGCTCTCTTATCACATATACATAGGGGGACATGGAATAGCCGCCGTTATCTATAAACAGTAGTACCTGGAGTTTTTCTTCTTTGACTTTACTAAGTTCTGGGATAAACAATCCACCTCTTTTCAGTCCATCCTTTATAGTCTTCGGCACATCAAGATGGTCGGTAGCAGATTCTTCTATGATCCCTTTTAGAGAAGCCAAAGCAGCATCTACATTATCATCGTTGACTATTCTATCCATATCAACAGGGAAAAAATTACTGTCTCCTAATACCCTTCTTGCCATTTTTCCACCTCCTGTTCCTCCCACTCTGACGCCGCCTTTAGCAGCTCCACCGTGGCCATAGGGAGAAATCCCTCCTGTTCCTATCCAATGACTCCCTCCTGAATGTTTCGATTTCTGTTGGTTCCTAATCTGTTCCAGTCTTTCCAATAACTCCTCTAGTGACAAATCAGAATAGTCTGCCATCTTATCTAGCTGCTTATGTTCTAATTCTAAACTATCCTGGCCTTCCTCGTCTTGTAGCATAGGATCATCTTTCTCCCAGATTTCCTTTCCTGACAAAATTTGTTTGATATCGTATGAGGTCATATGAACCTCATCGAGAAACTTATTGACAAGCTCATGCAATTCTGTTTCTTCTATGTTGTATCTCTTAAAATATTCTTCTTTCCAATTTCTAAAAGTCTCCGATCTAGCAACGGCATCATCCAGTCTATCTCCATTCTGAATATCGATATTGAGAAAATAAGAGTAGTAGGCTCTAGTGTACGGTCCGAGCATTTCAGGATCCTTGACCACTATGCCCTTAAGTACCTGGAAGATGTCTCCTAAGGTTCTAACAAGACCTTTAGCCATGCTCTTTTGTAATAACAAGATCGTCCTTACATCTGCTTGTAAGCCATATTTACGAAAACTAGAAGGAAGGGTTTCAAACATATATTAGAGCTCAATTAAAGTTGCTTCGTTTCTTGTAGTCATCAGGGTTATTTAAAACCAATTTCTGAACCTTCTCTAGGTCTTCCTGAGTCTTAACTAAGGCGCCAAGTCCGTCTAGCTTTTCTATTTTTTCTACAGACTCATCAGTACTGAATTGCTTGACATACTTCAGCCAGTTAAGCAACTCTCTAGTCGTCGGTGCTCTTTCTAATCCTATTTTCCTCAGATTATAGAAAACGTCCAATGCTGTATCTATAATTTTTCTATGCAACTTAGGATAATGTGTAGCTACAATCTCTTGCATAAGCTCTGGTTCTGGAAACTGAATGTAATGGTAGATACATCTGCCTTTGAAGGCTGTAGGTAATTCTTGTTCTCGATTGGAAGTAATAACAATGGCTGGCATATCTGCTTCACTTGTCTCGATTATTTTTCCAGATTCAGGCATGATAAATTTCCTATGACTGAGAGCATAGAGCAAATCGTTAGGAAACTCTCTGGGGGCCTTATCTATTTCATCTATAAGCAGTACAGAGTTTGGAGATGAAAAGGCCTTACTTGCCGGTCCCTTTACCACGTAATCCTCTAATTTTTCAGAGTCTCTTCCACCAGTAGACAACTGAGTAGTGATACCCTTTTCTGCTCTTTGTGCATTTAGAATTTCTATCTGGGAGTCTCTGAGATATTTCACATGATCAAATCTTGCTACAAAACTTTCTACGTTACTCTTGGATCCAGTGGCATAGAGAAATAATTCCAATCCTTCCGACTCAGCATATCTAATCGGTAACTCAGTCTTTCCAGTTCCAGGTTCTCCCTCTATCAGCAAAGGCATACCTAAGATTCTCGCCATATGAAAAGCTTGCGCTAAATCCTTATCACAGATGTATAAGTCTGACCCTTTCCAAAACTCTGTTTTTGCCATTTCTATGTATTGATATGCAAGTTACTTATTCATTATATAGGAATCAAAGTAATGCTATAATAAGCAATCCTAGGCTATCTTTGGAGTTGAGTAAACAAGCACATGACCAAAGTAGTAGGCCTAATGTCTGGAAGTTCATTGGATGGACTGGATATAGTACTGATAGAGTTTCAGGGCAAAGACTGGACTTTAGTAAAATCAGACACCATAGCCTTACCTGTTCAGTTGGTCCAGGCCCTATCATCAGTCTGCGATCAAAAGGCTATCGCCTTAGCACATACTGAAGCAGCCTTCTCTTCGTTTGTTAGCCAGGCACTGAAAGCTTTTATAATAGACCACACGGATATCTCAGTTATAGGAATTCATGGTCATACCGTTCTACATCTTCCAGAAATAAAGACAAGCTGGCAATTGCTGAATGGCGGCAAAGTCGCTGCAGAATTAGGAATACCTGTCGTTTGTGACTTTCGCAACCAGGATTTGGCACTAGGGGGACAAGGGACCCCAATGGCTGTCATTGCTGACAGAGATCTCTATCCAGGCTATGACTATTATATCAACTTGGGTGGAATTGCAAATATCAGTTACTTTGATCAAAGCAAATGGGTAGCCTTTGACATCTGCCCATGCAATCAAGTTTTTAATTTTTTCAGTAAAAAAATGGGGCTTCCTTATGATAATGAAGGTGTTATAGCCAAGTCAGGTGAGCTAAATGAAAACTTGCTCACTCAGTTGAATTCTATATCATTTTTTCATCAAGATCCACCCAAGTCTTTAGACAACAGTTGGATAAGGAATAATTTTACCAAAATTGCTAGTGAAAGTGAACTTTCTATTCCTGATACACTTAGAACAAGTGTGGAGTGCATCGCAGCACAGATTGCAAATTGTATTGTGATTCAGAATGCCAAGATTTTGGTAACAGGAGGAGGATCTAAAAACAGTTTCCTCATTGAATTGATGAGAGAGCATTTAGTAGATAAAAAATCAAAAATTATCATTCCAGATATCCAGACAGTAGATTACAAGGAAGCCATACTCATTGCATATTGTGCTTTACTTAGACTTAAGAATCAAGTCAACTTTGTTCCTTCTGCTACAGGTGCCGACCAAGCTTCTATTGGAGGTGCTTTATATCAAAATCCATCGGATGCATAAAGTTTTACTTACTGGCGCGACTGGTTTTCTAGGTGCATATGTAGCACGCCTGCTAGTACACAAGGGTTATGCAATTATAGCGACAAAAAGGCCATCGAGCAGGATGGATTTGGTAGAGGATTTTCAGGACAAAATAGAATGGGTTAATTGTGAATTGGCTGATTATATAGGATTGGAAGAGCTATCCAAGCGAGTTACTGCAATCGTCCACTGTGCAGCTATGGTGTCTTTCCAATCCAAAGCAAAAAAGAAAATGCATGAGGTTAATGTTCAAGGTACTCATGACCTGGTCAATTTGGCTCTGGAACATAACATTAAGAGATTCGTTCATATTAGTTCAATTGCAGCCATTGGTAGATCAAAAAATCAGAATTACTTAAATGAGGAATCGGCCTGGGTAGACCATCCAGACAATAGTGGTTATGCCATTACAAAATATCTCAGCGAGCAGGAAGTGTGGAGAGCACATGCTGAAGGCCTTAATACTGCTATTCTTAATCCTTCTCTCATAATCGGAGCAGGCTATTTCGATAGTGGTTCACCAGCGATAATTGCTAGGCAAGCTCAGGGAAATCCTTTTTATCCTAATGGTGCAACCGGTTTTGTAGATGTGCGAGATGTGGCAAAATTTAC
The DNA here is from genome assembly GCA_964556525.1 of uncultured Saprospiraceae bacterium. Classification (GTDB taxonomy): domain Bacteria; phylum Bacteroidota; class Bacteroidia; order Chitinophagales; family Saprospiraceae; genus RFSX01. The sequence continues at coordinate 6,706 of CAZKXO010000036.1, read as the reverse complement.
CGTAAAAGCCTTAGAATCCAATCAAAATGGAGAGAGATATATCATTTCTGGGGGAAATATTAGTTTCAAAGCATTCTTGGAGAAATTAAGCAAAGAAATAGGATGCAAAAAACCAACTCTGCGTCTTAATTCGTTTTGGATCCATTTACTGAGTAAATTGGACTGGCTCAAGTCCGTAATACTTAGATCAGAAAGGTTAGTTTCTAAAGAAAATCTAATTCTCGCCAATAAATCTTCAGAATATGACAATTCCAAGTCCTTGGGACTTTGTTCTGCAGGTTATATAAGTCTTGCTTCTACCATAACTGACATGGTCAAGGTCTACAAAATGTCTGAAAAAAAAGGCAAAAATCATGGTTTAATGGTTCGTCATAACTAAAATGCCTTTAAGAAGCAGATAAGCATGAATAAAGTAAAAGGAACTCTTATTTTTAGCCAGACGAAAATCTTTAAAAGATGAATTCAAGAATTATAAGTATTATCATTTTTTCATTCTTGCTTTTGGCCTGCAAGTCCAACAAGTCAATGACTAGTGAAGAAAAAGTACCATTCAACAATAAGGTTTTGGTGAGAATGACGCCAGACATAACCGCGGACTACCTTGTAGAAAAATATAACGAGTATTCACTTTCTTACAAGGGAAAAACCAGCAAATCTACTAGATCGGTTCTTTTCGAATTTGACGACACAAAAATATCACACAAGAACATGCTCGCCCTGCTCAATAAAGATAAAGGAATAGAGAGTGCTTCGGGTATGAAAAAAGCTAATAAATCATCTAAGGCAGGAAGGAGTTTACAAAAGTCAGAACCTGCTGTCCCAATTAAATAAGAAGAAATGCATAAAAAATTTACAACCAATTCTATAGTTTTTGTTCTTCTAATCTGCAGTCTTTCGACAAAGGCACAGGAGAAAAAATCTGTACCAACTATTTCAGAGATTACTTATGCTCAAAAACTTGGAACTGTTGTTCCAACTTTGACTAAAATAGGTGAAAGAGATAAACTAAAGCCTCGTGCCGATAGAAGTGACTATAAAGCACCCAAAAATTTTGCAGGAAGATTTCCTCGTAGAATAGTTGATCACTCCAAGCAGAGTAAAAAGCCTGATCCCGTATTACAATTAGATGGAAAAGGTAGAGGCAATGGAGAATTAGAAACTATAATTAATATGGAAGGACTGCCAACGCTAGGATCTCCAAGTGACCCAACAGGTGATGTAGGAATAAACTATTATGTACAATCCATAAATGGTACAGAAGTTGGCATCTATGAAAAAACAGGAGAGTTTGTAGCTGGTTTTCTGATGGAAGAATTGTGGCAACAATTCAATAGGTCATCAGGTGGTGACCCTATCGTCTTGTTTGATCAGGAAGCAGAAAGGTGGATACTAACTGAGTTCCCTTCATTTGCAAATGAGTTACTCGTAGCAATTTCTGAGACTAGTGATCCTATGGGCGCTTACACTTCTTATAGATTTGGCACTGAAGTATTCCCTGATTACCCTAAGTATTCCGTCTGGAAAGATGAGTTGACTATAACTATTAACGGAGGCAACCCAGCAGAACTAAGAGTTCTATTTATAAACAAAGAAGACTTATTAAGTGCAGCAGATCAAGTAAGAATCATATCGACACAAGTAGATGGACCAACTGGGTCAGAACAAGGATTTATAGTAGCTACCCCAGTGGACTGGTCTGGAACAAACAGACCACCAAATAATCGTGGACCGATTGCTCTGAGTCTCGCAGATGCCAGTTGGACTTTCGGCCAAACTCAGGATATGATAAACCTGCATTCTTTTGATGTAGATTGGAATACAGAAGAGGCTCAGTCTTTTCTAACTCAAATTCCTGTATCAGATTACAATAGTTTTGCTTGTGCTCAAACAGGGCCAAGATTCGAATGCATTCCTCAATTGGGTAATGGGGGCGCCATCGATGGATTACCAGAAATTATCCCATTCCAACCTCATTATAGAAATTTTGGCAGTGAAGAAGCCATCGTATTTAATTTCATTACTGATGCTGGGGATGGCAATGGTAATATCAGAGCAGGTATCAGATGGATAGAATTGCGACGAAATGAAGTAGACAATTGGCGAGTCCACCAGGAAGGTACTTATGCACCCGATGACGGATTACACAGATTTATTGGAAGTATAGCAATGGACATTAATGGAAATATAGGCTTGGCTTATTGTACTTCTTCGGAGACAGAATTTGTTGGAATTAGGTACACAGGAAGAAATAATGGTGATCCCCTAGGAGTTATGACCTTTGACGAAGCCATAGCAGTAGATGGGACTAATACTATTGCCGCCCCTTTTGGCAGAAGTAGGTTTGGTGATTATGCACATATGACTATAGATCCTATAGATCAACGAACTTTTTGGTTCACTTCTGAATACGCGGCAAACAATTCTTCTACATCTAGAATTCTAGCCTTCCAAACAGAAAGACCAGAGTTTGATCTAGCTCCTTCTCTCGTTGTAAACCCTCAAAATTCTAGCTCATTAACTGGCTCTGAAGTATTGGAAGTGGAAGTGAAAAATCTTGGCGCTAATGACATACAAGAATATCAGATTGGTTATCAACTTGAAAATGGTACTATAATTAGTGAAGATATCAGTAATCCTATACTTTCTGATCAGACTGCTAGACATCGATTTGCTCAGACCTTGGACTTGGCTGAAATAGGTGTTTACAACCTTAAGGTATTTACTACAGCAGCATCAGATGAGATTATACTAAATGACACTTTATCTGCAGTTATTGTAAAGTATCCAGAATTAGATGCCGCAGTGAGTAGAATAAGTACACCATCATCAGTTCTTTGTGGTACCAGCGGAACAGTCGAGTTTCTTTTGGAGAATCTAGGTACAACAAATCTTACATCTGTAAATGTGGAAATACTTCTCAATGGTACTCAGGTAGATGCATTTGAACATTCTACAAATTTGGTCTTCCAGACAGATGAGATAGTTTCAAGAAGTATAGAAGGATTTATAGCTGGAGATAATCAAATAGAAGTAAGAATACTTAATCCAAACAATGCCTCTGATCAAGTTTCTGATAATAATACTTCGATAGGCACACTAGGCGCAAGGCCTTCAGGTGTCAGTATAACTTTAGATCTTCTTTCAGATTTCTTTGTGAATGAAACCAGCTGGTCACTTATAGACATGGATGGGAATACTATAACTCAAGTAGATGAGATCCCTAATAACCTTGCAGAAACTCATATACTAACTGAATTCTGCCTAGAAGAAAATGAGTGCTATACCTACATAATTCAAGATTCTGCCTTTGATGGATTGACTTCCTTTGATCAGGAAAATGGGAATTACGAAATACTGGATGAAGATGGAAACATCCTTGTCAGCATATTGGAATTTAATTTTGGCGGCATAGAAACTAACACGTTCTGCTTAGATGATGAACCATGCCAACTTCATACAACTGTAACTACCTTAGATGCAACTAATGGGACAAATGGATCTATGCTCGTAGAAATAGAAGGTGGAAGAGGCACAGAGTTTATCTTCAGTCTAGATGGAGTTGTTTTTCAGAATGAGAATCTATTCTTTAACTTGGCACCAGGAAACTATGAGCTAGTTGTTAGAGATATGCATGGTTGCGAGATTTTGGAAACTGTTACCATAAGTGGTAGCACTTCGGTTTCTCAGATAAATGAAAATGCAACTGCCAAAATTTACCCTAATCCAACAGATGGTCTATTCCAAGTGGAGCTCAAAGGTTACAACTCACAGAGTACTTACTTAGATGCCTTTGTGTATGATGCTAGCGGTAAGGTTATCCAAAAAACAACCATTAGCAAATTTGGAAATGATTACCGTGGTATGATTACTTTACATAATCGTTCTGCTGGAAATTATTTTATAAAATTAGTACTGGATGATGGTTCACATCTCATGCAGGTAGAAAAAATATAACCACTATTTAAAAAGCCATTCATTCTCTGGATGGCTTTTTTGTTTTGTAGAGTTACTAATCATCTTTATTGCGTCAAAACAGTGTAGATTATCAAGTGAAGCTCAATTATATTATATCTCTAATTTTTGTTTCATGTCTATTGCTACTCCAAGGTAGCCTCATAGCTCAATGCACCAAGACAGTCAATGTCAATTTTACCAGTATAAATTTTAAAGCAGGCAGTGACTTCGGAGATAGAGGTGGTTTAGATCCTGCATTAGAAATCTTTGATAACAACGGCAATCTGATTTTTATCTCCCACTTTGGAGACCTTTCTCAAGTCACCATGCCTATGGACAATATTCCTATTGACCTTAGTGTGGTTTGGAATCCCTGTGGAACTAATTCTAGTGGTTTTATTTTAGGCACCTTTCCAGCAGAACAAGACTTCGAAACAGTGAATGGGCAGGTCTATGAGAAAGACAGCAATATTTTCAATTCAGAATGTTCCGGATATAATGTTCTTTTTGATAACAATTTTACTGCTGGCAATTTCAGCTTCGATCTAAACCAAACTTCAGGCACACTTGACTTCGGTGGTGTTATGACTTACAACTACGTACTTAGAATAGATTTTGAAGGGGCCGTAGAGCAGCCCATAGTTGAGACAATCTGTGTGGAGGATAGCCTTACATTGTTCGGCCAGTTGTTCTATTCTGGAAATGACACAGCCAATATATTTAGATCAGGAAACTCTAATGCATGTGACACAATTTATATGATCAATGTAGACTTTTTCAATAGTCCTACGGCCTTCATTGAAGGCGATATCATTCTTTGTCCTGAACAAAACGGCACATTGAATGTAATGGGAGATTTCGACTCCGCGATTTGGAGTTCTGGTGATACGTCCAGCTCTATAGAGATAACTGAAGCTGGGCAATATGCTGTTACCGTAAGTTCTTCAGATGGTTGCAGTTCTACCACAACTGTAGAAGTAGAACAATCCACTCTTTCCAAGCCTGAAATACAAGGTGCTTTTTTCATTTGTGAAAACAATGCTACCCCTCTATCAATTGTTGCTGGCAGCAGTCTTCTAGAATGGAATACAGGAGAAAACACAGAAACGATCCTTGCAACAGAGCCGGGGTTATATTCCGTAAGTCTAACTGACAACTTAGGTTGTCAGACGGCAGATACTACTATGCTAATAGAATTTGCCAACCCGGAACCAAGTATTATTGGCCCTAATTTAGTATGTGAGAATAGTTCTGTAGTATTAAGAGCTGAACCAGGATTTGTAACTTACGACTGGTCACCTGGAAACTCCGATTCAGATTCGTTAGTAATTACTGAAGGTGGATTATACGAGCTTATAGTTATAGATGGGAATGGTTGCATCGGAATGACAAGCAAAATGATAGATCTAGTCTCTATCGAAGATCCTACTATTTTGGGAGACTTTGAAGTATGTGCAGAAGATTCAGGACAGTTAGAAGTCCAGCAAAGCTATACATCCTATGAATGGAGCACAGGTGAGACTACTCAGGTGATAACCATTACGACCAGTGATCTGTACGAACTAACAGTTACGAGTGCTGAAGGCTGTACATCGACAGCAATTCAGCAAGTAGACTTTAGATCTGCTGTAATCCCTGAGATTAGTGGAGATCAAAACATTTGTTTAGGCTTCACTACAGAATTGTCTGTGACTGAATTATTCTCTGGGTATAATTGGAGCGATGGTTCCTCTAGCCAAACACTGGTAGTTGCTGATGCTGGTAGATATATGGTAACAGTTACAGATCAAGTAGGTTGCACAGGAACTAGTGAAGTCGTAATAAACGTAATCAATCAGGCTGTTACCGAATTGGATTCACTGACTTGTGACCCTTCTACGGTAGGCATCGTAGATATGCTAGTAAGCTCTTCACAAGGATGTACAGATACGCTGAGATACAATATTATCTTGGACTCAGATACCAATTGTCGAGTCAACTTCTCACAAGACATCTTGACTGAGAGTTGTGATGGAGCAACTGATGGTGCTATAATATTATCAGATTGGGATGGCGCATTTCCGATATCTGTGAGCCTTCTTTCAGAAAATCTTATATTGTTGGGTACAGTCATTATTGATAACAACAGCGAACTCGCACAATTTGATAATCTAAGTGGAGATAATTATTTGGTTAGAATAGTATCTGCTGATGGTTATGTAGAAGACATTCCTTTTCTAGTCCCTACCTATGAAGCAATAGTTTCAACTCCTACCGAATTAGATCAGTTCGAAGGAACTTCTACCTTGCTTATAGCCGAGGTAGACACCACTAGACTGACAACCTTTTTTTGGCAACTAGATGGCGATCCTCTCTGTAGCAACTGTTTTGAATTCGAAGTGACACCTACAGAAACAACAGAGTATAGTTTTATAGTAACTAGAGGAGACAATTGTCTCCAAGAATTTGCTACTATAGTAAATGTTGTACAAGGCTCAGACCTGTACATTCCTAACATCTTTGACCCAGGACATACATCCTCTGATAACAGCTTTATAATTCAAGGGCCAGGTGCTGTACTAATAAATGAAATCTCGATATGGGATAGATGGGGTTCTCCAGTATTTTCAACAGATGATGCTACAAACAGATGGGATGGAAATTGCCAAGGTCAGCCTTGTAATACTGGAGTCTATGTATACAGGATTTCACTCACCGACAGGGAGGGACTAGAACAATTACCGGCACTATAACACTGATTCGTTAGTCTACC
>CAZKXO010000035.1:0-18262 GCA_964556525.1 uncultured Saprospiraceae bacterium | reverse complement strand
ATTGTAAAATGCTGGAGAGAAAGCTTAACTTTGTTTCTCCTTACGATCCTATCCCAAGTATAAGAATTACAAGCCCGAAAATCGTTTTCTAATTAAGAAAACAAAAAGAAGAATCTAATTTCTAATCAAAAACAATTTTTTAAACATGAATTTAATGGATTTGGTCAAAGACCAGGTAACTGGCTCTTTGGTTTCTCACGCTTCTAAGTTTTTAGGCGAATCAGAATCTGGTGTAGGAAAAGCTTTAGATGGGATTTTCCCAGCACTCTTAGGTAAGATGGCTGACACTGCTGATGACAGCAATGGTCTTACTAAACTTTTTGATATGGCTAAGGGAGGTGATGATAGCATTCTAGATGATATAGGAGGCTTATTCGGCGGTGGCGCAGGTAATGTTGCGAAACTAATGAACAATGGCTCTGGCGCGCTAAACTTATTATTAGGAAATTCTACAGGTGGCATGATAGATAAGATAGCTGGTTTCAGTGGTCTTAAAGGATCTGCTGCTTCTTCTCTTATCAAGATGGCTGCACCATTTTTGATGTCTATGGTCGGTAGACATATCAAAAATAAGGCATTAGATGCTGTAGGACTAGGGAAATTCCTAGGATCGCAAAGACAGCATGTTAAATCTAGCATGCCTTCAGGTCTATTATCAGCACTTGGTGCTGGATTCTTAGGCAAAGGTGCAAGTGCAGTTACAGGACTAGCTTCTGATGGCATGGATGCTGGCAAGAAGGTTGTCGGTGGCGCAGCTGATGCTGCTGGTAAAGTCGTAGGTGGTGCAGCGGACGCTGCTGGTAAGGTAGTAGGCGGTGCAGCGGATGCTGCTGGTAAAGTAGTCGGTGGTGCAGCTGACCTTGCAGGAGATGTAGGCGGAGCTGCAGTCAAGACTGGTGGGTCTATCCTCAAGTGGCTAATTCCTGGACTTCTACTTTTAGCTATAGCTGGATGGTTTGGCATAGGGCCAGGTTTAGGTGGTGCCGCTGATGCAGCTAAAGGCGCTGTAGAAAAAACAGCTGATATGGCTGGTGATGCTGCCAAGGGAGCAGCTGGCATGGCTGGAGACGCAGTAAAAGGTGCTGCTGATATGGCTGGTGATGCTGCTGGTGCTGTAGCAGGTGCTGCTGGATCACTCTTCGGAAAGATAGACGAGATGGCTAAGAAAACACTTGATGGCATCAAGTTTACTGCTGGATCTGCTGGTTCTCAGATGATGGATTTTATCAATGGCGGATTCAAAGGAGACGGAAGATTTACATTCAGAAATCTAACATTTGCTACAGGTTCTGCTAATATCGATGCTGCTACTGCGGTAGAAGTAGATAATATGGCTGCAATCCTTAAAGCTTATCCAGATGTAAAAGTGACTGTAGAAGGTTACACTGATAATACTGGTGACGCGGCTGCTAATGTTCAGTTGTCTAATGCTAGAGCTAATTCAGTAAAAGCTAGACTATTAGGTAAAGGTATAACTCCTGATAGAGTAATGGCTAAAGGCTTTGGAGCTGACAATCCTGTTGCTGACAATGGTACAGCTGAAGGAAGAGCTCAGAATAGAAGAATAGAAATGATTATCAATAAGTAAGATCATCATTTTACAGATATCGATCCCGATGTGCTCGTTAGCACATCGGGATTTTTTTTGCTCCCTACAGATAGTTAACTTAGAAGCATGAGGCCATCTAGAGCTGCTAACGGAATTATATTACTACCTAGCTTACTCTTACTTTTTCTAACTGTAAGTTACAGTCAAAACAATCAGTTGTTTCTCATACCTGCAGATGAAGAAGTGGAAATTCCTTTTAAGTTCATCAATGGATTTATAATAGTAGAAGCCACTTTAAACCAGAATCACAAAGTCAATCTACTTGTAGACACAGGTGCCGAGAACCTTATTCTTTTCAATGAGTCCATAAAGCAAAGACTTAATATTCCAGATGGAAAAAAGATTACGCTTAAAGGTGCAGATCTATCCAATGAGGTCTCGGCAGAAATAGTTAGAAGCCTTGATCTAAAGCTGCCTAACACTAATGAAATAACCAGAGACTTCATAGTTCTTAATAGCAATGACATGAACCTCAGCGGTCACATCGGGCTCCCTATAGACGGCATGATCGGTGGCAGGATTTTCTGGAGTACTGTTCTGGAAATCGACTATAGGAAGCAGAAAATAATCCTTCAAAAAAAGTCTAAATTCGAGCCTCCTTCCTTACGAGAATACAGAGTATTTGATCTATCTATAAGTAGCTCAAAACCCTATTTCAATGCCCAGATCACTCTATACAATGGCAATACAATACCAATAAAACTCCTCTTGGACACTGGCTCAAGCTTGGGCTTTTTACTTTTCTACAATACACATAAAGATTTGTTTTTGCCGGAGTTCTACATAGAAGGTGAACTAGGAAGAGCGCTAGGAGGACCTATCACGGGATATATTTCCAAGTCCAAAATCTTATTCTTGGGTCCAAGCTTACACTTCAAAAATCTAATCACCAATTTTCAAGGTCAAAACGAGGATATAGATCCAGAAGTCTACCACAACAGAAATGGTCTTATCGGTAACCCAATACTTTCACGTTTCGATGTAATCATTGATTATGTGGGAGCCAAACTGTATCTCAGACCACTTAAGAATTATAATGAACAACTAGATTATGACAAAAGCGGTCTTATCCTTTTTGCTTCAGGTCCAAATCTGTCCACCTATGTAGTAAGGAAAATTATAGAAGGGTCCCCAGCTGCAGCAGCAGATCTAAGAGTAGGTGATGTTTTAAAAAGGATCAATTGGCTCCCTCGAGGTCTGCTGACTCTAGATCTGATAAATCACAAGTTATCTGGAAAAACAGGCAAAAATATCAGGCTGGTCATAGAAAGAGATGGACAAAGGCTAAAAAAACAGTTTAAACTCTTTGATTACTTAGAATACAGTCTCGCTAGATAATTATCTAGTCTACTGATTTATAAATGGTTATCCATTACACATATTCTTATATAACCAATGATACTGCAATAATCTCGATATATGCCAAAATGAGGGCTTTCATGCCCTACTTATATTGGATTTAGACCTAGAAAAATCTATCTTTGCAATCCTTTTTCAGAAAATAAATCAAACAATGTTCGCAATTGTAGAAATAGCAGGCCAGCAGTTCAAAGTAGAAGCAGGGCAAGAGATCTATGTACACAGACTGGCTGCCGATGAAGGCGCTTCTGTAAGTTTCGATAAGATACTTATGACCTCTAATGCTGTAGGAACACCAACAGTTCCTGGTAGTGTAAAAGCAACAGTCCTAGAACATATGAAAGGAGACAAAGTTATCGTCTTCAAGAAAAAGAGAAGAAAAGGATACAAAGTAAAGAATGGTCATAGACAGTCATTCTCCAAAATCAAAATTGATTCAATAGCCTAGGCTAAATATTTAAACAAGAGATAAAATGGCACATAAAAAAGGTGTAGGTAGTACGGATAATGGCCGTGATTCGAATCCGAAATTCCTCGGCGTTAAGTTATTTGGTGGGCAATATGCAAAAGCCGGTAATATTATCGTCAGACAAAGAGGTACAAAATTCCACCCAGGTGACAATGTCTACATGGGTAGAGATCATACACTTCATGCCAAGATAGAGGGCCATGTACACTTTAGAAAAAGAAAAGCAGGTAAGACTTATGTCAATATCTTGCCTCTTGATTCTAATGGTGGTGCTGCTGTAAAACCAGCAAAAGCAAGAAAATCAGAAGCTAAGCCGAAACAAGCTGCTCCTGCAACTGCCAAGTCAGCTGCTGCCGCTGCCGCGGTTCCTACAGCTGCTGCAGCAGCGACTCCTGCTACACCAGCTGCCCCTAAAAAACAAGCAGGTCCAGATAAACTTACAAAAATAGAAGGCATCGGTCCTAAAATTTCTGAGCACTTAGGTGCAGCAAGCATTATCACCTTTGCTGATCTTGCAGCTACCCCTGTAAGTAAGCTTAAAGAAATACTAGAAGCAGCAGGTCCTAGATACAAAATGCATGTACCAGACTCTTGGCCTCAGCAAGCACAATTAGCAGCAGATGGAAAATGGGATGAACTTCAAGTGCTTCAAGATAAGCTTGATGGTGGAAGAGTTGTAGAAAGCAGTAGCGAAGAAGAATAAAATACACAAGATAAATTTTGCAATAGAAAGGGCTGCTCTATACGAGTGGCCCTTTTTTAATTTACCCACAGACTAGAACACAAAACTCATATAACCTCAGCCTGTCCTTGTTCTATCCAGCCAAACTCTTTATTCATCAGCACAACTTTATACCAATCATCTATTTGATCTATGATCTTAACCTTTACACCTTCAGAAAGACTTTCTTTCCCTTCAGACCTCTTATCAGGTGCTGACATCAACTGAGTCTGCTGGAGAACGATAGCAGAATCCTTGCTGGTTTCTTGTTTTAAAGCAGTTCTGCCTGCAAAAAAGCTTAGCAGCATAAGGAATAAAGCCACCAGTGCAATTGTAAACCCTCTAAGTTTCCCCGATTCATTCCTAGATAATCGCCAATTGTAGACGCCATATAACAAGGCAAGTGTACATAGGAGCTGAATGATAATCCAAATCATAGATGGAAATAACCCAGCAAAAGATTTCCAATATCTAAGTAAGAAGAATTCTGGAATTTCTATGACTGGAGAATCAATCTCTTCTCTAGCAAGATTTAGGTTTTTCTTGATGTTGTCATCAGAAGGCTTGACTTTATAGGCTTTTTCAAAATAGAGAAGGGCCTTCCCGAGCTGCTGATTCTTGAAATAGGCATTGCCCAGATTGTGATACAACTGTGCAGAAGCCAAATTCTGTGACAACAAACTGCTGTAGTTTTCTATTGCAGTGTTATAATCACCATTCTTATAAGCCTCATTTCCGGCGTCGAAGAGTAGTTCGTCCTGTGCAGGTAGACTACTACAGAAAAACATTAAAAGTACAGTTACTAACTTTCTCATATAGGAGTTACAAAATTAGTTATCTACCAGAATTCTAAAATGAGTTCTATGATTTTTTTCCTTGAATAGATTTGGTTCCATTAGCTTTCTTTGAAGCGGGCTGGCCTTTGGCTTTAGATTCCCCATTCATGATGTCCATGACATCTGACTCAAAATCGTCCACACCAGGTGTAGCCGGACTAGAAACTTTCTTGGTGCCTGCTAGTCTTTCTTCTCTTAAGCCTTCTGACGAGAGCGGTCTGCGCTTGGTTTCCCACATGAAGCCTGTCAGTTTGAGCTCTGCATCTGTAGCCTTGGATATGGGGGTCATCTTGGACTCTGGTTGAGTATAGAACTTGATACTATCCAAATCATTGTCTTCAAAATAAAAAGTCATATGACTACATAGGGTCTTATTGGGTCCCACATACGCATCCTCATCATCTTTGATCATATAAATAGATTCTGCATTGCCTTTGATATGCATAAGCTTCAGCTCATTACTGTCTAGGAAGGTATGAATGTATCTGCCTTTTATTTGGTCATAATAATCACCTATATTTTTAGACGTTATGAAGGCATTTTTCTTTGCTATAATTTCAGAAACCTCATCATTCTTTAGAGCGATGACGATAGTATCTCCAATAAATTGTGTGGTATCCGACCAGCAAATAGGATCTCCGAATAGCGTAAAGGTAGAATCCACATCTGAATAATAAAGAGAGTCACAGACTGCTTGTAAATCAGATTTGTAAATGATCACCTGACCAATAGCCTTCAGATAGGACAAGGTGTCCGAAGGCTTTGCACTTATAAGGGTATCCGAGGAAACGTACATAGAATCGCCATCTACCTCCTGTATCAGCAGAGGTCGTAGATCTATCTTCACTGCTTTTACAAATTCCGAACTATCCTTATAATAAAGGGACTCCGAATATAAAATGCGGTTTTCAGATGTATCCAGCCATTCCACTGCTCCCCTTGCAAATCCTAGGTCTGCTGCTTTAGTATACTCAATGGTGTCTGCGGTCAATACGCCTTTTTCGTTCTGAACAGTACTCCTGCCACTAGATAATAGATCTTCTGTTTTTTCATTGTACTGAATAGCCGGTCCTGTAATTACATTATCATCATTCTCGTATCTCCCATTGCCATTAATAAAAATATCACCTGAGCTGTTATTGAAAATTATCTCATCACCTTCCGCTACGCTTTCTTCATCTTCGACGACTGCATTACCAGTCAGAGTAACAATACTATCACTCTCTGACACCAAAATATTATCAGCTATAGCTAGTTGGTCCTCCTCTCTTACGACGGCATTTTGAGTGAAGAAGGCTCGTTTTTGAACAAGATCATAATAGCCATCCTCACAGTAGATTTGCTTGTTGCCTTGTGTAATGTAGGTCTGCGAAATAAAATAAGCTCGATCTATATCTGTATCATAATCCAGAGAATCACAAGTCAGTCTGAAATCCTCATCTATGATGACTACCTGATCATAGAAAAAAGCCCGTTTGGAAGCAACATCATAAGTTCCTTTGAGACTAGACAAGGTCATGGTTTGCCTTTTGAGAATAGCTGTATCCAAGAAAGTACCTTTCTTTCTTTCCAAGTCATATATCAAATAATCAGTAAACAATTGCTTGTCATCGCTATCCATAACTACCTGATTATACAGTTTTGCCAATTTCCTATCTGCATCATAATGTAGTGAATCAGCAAAGACATTGATCGTATCTTCTTGGATGATAACAATATTCCCTTTAGCAGTCATGACTTTGTTTCTTATTACAGCAGAATCTGCATACATGAAGATGCTGTCATGGAACATTTTTACATTGCCTCTGAGATATTGGATATCAATGTCATCTATGACCTCTGCTATAAAATTGTCAGAATTCTTGACCTTAACCCTTTCTGCTTCTGTCTCTTGTTGTTTATTGGAAGCCGGAGCCAAAGTATCTACAGGTAGCAATCTGTCTTTGAGAGGTCTTTGTTGCGCATAAGAATTATGTAGAGTCATCAATAGGACTAAAGACAGAAATATCCTTATGTAAGTAGAGCACATCAAGACAAAGATACTCTAACCTTCTTTGTAATAGGTTCTTACTCTTCTTGTACCTGTGGGCATCTGTGTTCCAAAGTGATGTACCCAGTATTCGCCATACTTTGAAAGTCCCATTTCTTTCATATCAGGGTTCATGAGCATTTTGCAGTGAGAAGGGCTATCTAACCAATCCTGAAAAGCTTCTTCGAAAGTTTCTTGTCCTACAGCTAAGTTCTCCCCTACATACTGCCATTTGTAGCCAATCTTATCTAACCTCTGACCTATGTCTTGACCATCTATAGATTTATGTGCAAAGTAGTCGTAACGATCCATTTCTTCCGCATGCAGATAAGCGCTATAGGCTAGGGTTTCGTTCCAGGTTAATGCATGAGTGGCCTTCATCCGCTTTCTGCCGCATCGGCATCCTTCTGTCCTTAATTTATTGACCTTATATAATACATATTTCTGAAATCTCTGCTGTCTGTCTGCTGTTTCCGTCTGCCCATAGCTCAAAGTACAACTCCCTGCTACAAGAAAAACCATTATGTATATAACTCTAATCATCTTACAGTTATTAACGCATCTGAGTAACAAAGTATGCGTAAACAAGGCACATTAAGATTATTATAATAAACACCAGATATGGAGGCTTAGCATTGGATAACTTTTGTTCTTGCTCATAGACCCGCTTTTCAAACTCGATATCAGCATGATCAGCCTCTCTAAAGTCCATATTTTCAGGCTGTTTGGTAGCATCTTGCTCCATTTGCTGTAATATATCAATGGCCAGTTCGTAGTCAGCAGCTTCTACTTCTAGGGACCGCCCCATATTGGCCATAGGATAGATAGAAGCAGACATTCCGTTCTTTATTCTGAAATCAATGTTCTCTGCCCGTAATCTCGCCACAACCAATTCCTCAAATGAAGTGTTATTAAATGTTTTTAGAAGTATGTAATTACGTGTATCGGACATTTTTCTGTAATTAAGCCCCAAATATGAGGGAATTAGTGAAGATAACTAGACTGTAAACTAACTTTGAAATATGTTCCTGATTTTAGACGAGAATACGAAGTTTTACCACTGAAAAAATGGCTCTAGGCTATGTCTAGAGCTTTATAATTTGATGAGAAACATGAGACTACTTTCCTTAACCCTTCTATTGTTGATGGGTTGTACAGGCCTTTTGTATGCACAACCCAATAATCAGCAGAGAGGAGGTGCACCCTCCCATAAGCTAGTGAAAGGAATAATCATAGATGCAACCACGGGCGAAGGACTGGAGTTCGCAACAATATCTATCACTAGTAAAATAGATGGCAGTATTTCTGGTGGCGGACTTTCAGAATCTGATGGAACTTTCCAATTTAAAGTGAAAGGTAAAGAACTTGCTGCTGTGATCGAATTTATCTCTTACGAGACAACGACTATAGATCCTCTTCCGATGGATCAGCCCGTCATAGACCTTGGCCAGATCAGACTTCATCCTTCTTCTGTAGAAATAGAAGATGTAGAAATAGTTGCTGAAAGAAGTGAGACCACTTTTTCTCTTGACAAGAAAGTATTTACTGTAGGTAAGGACTTGGCTAATAGAGGAGGAACTGCGGAAGATGTGCTGAATAATGTGCCTTCGTTAGATGTCGACATAGAAGGCACTGTAACTTTGAGAGGTAGTACTGGTGTAAGAATTCTTATTGATGGACGACCATCTAGCCTTGTAGGTGTAGACAGTGGTAGTGGACTGAGAAGTTTGGCTTCAAATCTAATAGAAAGAATAGAGGTTATCACCAATCCTTCTGCAAGATATGATGCTGAAGGCATGGCAGGAATTATCAATATTGTCCTAAAGAAAAACAAAGCCGATGGTTTCAATGGTTCTATAGACCTGACTGCTGGCCTACCTACCACGGGAGGCGTATCTGCTAATCTTAACTATAGAAAAGGGCCCCTCAATTGGTTTGTCAACTATGGACTAAATTATAGATCTAATTTGGGTCTAGGTCATACGATCCAAGACCGAATATCTCAAGGACAAGGGACCGATGAGTTCTACAGACAGCTGTCCACTATAGATCGTGATCCACTGAGAGCAGGACTGGATAACAGTTTTAGATTTGGAGCGGATTACTTTATAAATGACAAGACACAAATAACAGCTGCTTTTCAGTACAAGATAGGAGATGATGAAAACGAAACCACCTTGCTCTACAAAGATTATTCTGAGCAATTTGGTGACATAGGCATAGCCGCTCTATGGAATGACCAAACTCAGAATTTTCAAGATTTTGACAACTTTGATGCTTTGCTAAACACGAGATCTCTAATTGGAACGACCACTAGAATTGATGATGAACTAGAAGACGAGTCTGCGCTGCAGTACAGTCTAAATTTCAACAAACAATATTCCTCAAGAGATCATAAACTGAGTGCCTCTATCAATTATCAAGACAGAGGCGAATCAGAAAAAAGCATCTTTACTGAAAATTTTCTGGACAATCAGGGAGGAGATGATTTTTTACTGGATCAAAGAGTGGAAAACGATGAAGTTTCTAAGACCTGGGAAATTCAAGTCGATTACGTAAAACCAATAAGCAAAGATCAGAAGTGGGAAGTAGGCGCAAAAAGTTCTTTTAGAGATATCAATACAAATTATCTCGTAGAAGAGTCAGATGCCAATGGAAATTTCTTTGCACTGCCTGGCTTAAATAATTCCTTCGATTATGACGAAGATGTTATTGCAGCTTATGGTATCTATGGAAACAAAAGAGATAACATTAGCTATCAAGTAGGGTTAAGAGGAGAATACTCCATTATCAATACTTTCCTTGTTTCCAATGAAAGTAATCCCAACAGAAGAACCTATTTCAACTTCTTCCCAAGTGGCCATGTTTCTTATCACCTAAATGATACTGATGCACTTCAGATTAGTTATAGCCGAAGAATAAACAGGCCACGTTTCTGGGATCTAAATCCTTTCTTTACTTTCCAAGACAGAAGAAACTTCTTCTCAGGCAATCCAAATATGGACCCAGAGTACACAGACTCTTATGAGATAGGTCAGATAAAGTACTGGGAAGGTGTTACACTTTCTTCAAGCTTATTCTATAGAAGAACAGAAGATTCCAGACAGAGATTTCTTTCAGTGGATAGAGTAACACAGAATACAGTTAGAATTCCTCTAAACATTGGGACCACCGATGACTATGGTTTGGATCTTTCTATTGGCTACAGTGGTCTATCGTGGCTGAAAGTAGATTTCAATACTAATATCTTCCGTAACCAGCTAAGCTTTGACGAAGAAAACGTAGAAGATGAGGTTCTTAGGTATTACACGGATCTCAGAGATTTTGAAGGTGACGAAAATGATCTTGCAGAAAGATTTGCATACAACTTTCAGGAAACTGATAATATAACCTGGAATGCGAAAATGACAACAAGATTTAGCTTTTATGATTCCGACTTACAACTGCGTATGAATTATCGTGGCGCCAGACAAACTGTGCAAGGAGAGTCTGCTGCAGTAGGATCACTAGACGTAGGATGGAGTCGTGACTTCCTTCCTAGTAAGAATCTAACAGCCACTATAAGTATCAGAGATATATTCAACTCTAGAAGATGGGCTGGACAGACATTCCTAGATAATTTTTATCAGCAACAAGAGTTCCAGTGGAGAAGTCGAGTAGGAACACTTACTCTGAGTTATCGTATAAATCAGAAAAAGAAAAGAGGTGGAGGCAACCGTGGTGGTGGCGGTGGAAGCCAAGGTGGTGGACAGTTCTAAGCTTCTGTTCCTAATAACTTGATCTTGTATTCATCCAGATAGATTTGCATAGTTTTTCTTTTGTACTGCATTACCCATCTTGGATGTGGTAAGGGAATAATTTCATTAAACCATTTATACTGTTCGTTGAGCTCATGGAAAACTTTGTAATTCTTTCCTTGACCCAAGCTGTAGGCTTTGTCTTTTTTGCAGTATTTGCTTATCTGTAGTTTTATAGCCTTAACCATCTCAGGCTTCACTGCCTTGTACAATTCCTTACTGTCATAGTAGTTATAATTTTTCCCATCTTTAGTAAATCCCAAAGGGCACAATGAACTTATGTAAAATCTCGAATAGAATTCTTGGACACCTCCTAGTTCCTCTATCATACTGTAGATAAAGATTGAAGAGAGTTCATGTTTCTTTTTGACTTCATTATCAATGTCGCAAGCTGTCTTCAGATGGATAGGATCCGTAAAAGGAACACCAGTCATTCCCGCTCCCAGTCTACCAGGATTGATCCCAAATAGAAAATATCTGTCAGTAGTATCTGAATAAAACTTAGAATAAAAAGCTTCCATTAGCGACCATACTTGAGAATTGCCAAATGGGTAAATGAGGTCTATCCCTGTGGGTAATCGCCAACTTGGCTTTAGGCCTTTATAAAGATCTAGTATGTGCTCAGCAAAGGTAGCTTGCACTAGAATCTATACATAACACTAAGGGCTGTCGCATTAGTATTGATTCCTAAGTCAAGAAGGAACTGATTGTCTGCATTAGACATGATTGCAAAAGTCCCTCCCAAGGTAGGAATCACCTCAGCAGAAATAGCAACTTTATTTGACACGTCTAGCTGAAAGCCCAACACATATCCCAGACGATGTGTCAAGAAAAAATTCCTAAGCCTATTTCCAAGGTTCAGTTCTGAACTACTATAGCTAAAGGAGAAACCGTATTCTAGCCCATGGATGAAGTAAAGATTATTGGCTATACTTTTCCTTTTCTCCTTCCCGACAGCATAACCGAAGGCTAAATCTATGTCATTCCTATTTGAATTGAATGCAACCGATCCAAAAAGAAGACGATGTCTTATAACAACGTTTTCAGATACCCCTTTTTTATAAAACAGATTGAAATCATCAAATCCAGAAAATCTAACACCTAGTTCCCTGAATGGAGGTTCAACAGTATTCTTGTCTTGGGCACTCAAGTTGCAAAAGCATAATAGAAAAACTGTAAATAACACTAATCTGGACATAATGGATAGTTTATGATAATATTAAAGCTTTTTCTAAATAATTAGGCAACAAATGGTGTAATAGATCCATTTTTAGATAGTACCCATGCTACACTTTATTAGCATTAATATTTTAAATTTGTTCAAAAGCAAATATTTATGGATACACTAATGAATTTCAAGTTTTGGTTAGCAGCCATAGCTCTATTGTTAGTACCGATGCTTTTTACTTCATGTGAAGATATAGTAGAGACAGACGAAGAATTGGTTCGTTTTTTTGACATGTTTGCAGAAGAAGGTGCTGAAAGAGGTTTTGTTGTAGATTATGAGGCCGCTAGAATAGAAGGCGAGATTCAGAATATCTCCACTGCCAATGTTTTAGGTCAGTGCTTCAGGAATGAAGAAAAGCCAAGAAAAGTTGTAGTTGACAGAGATTATTGGGAGGAAGCAAATGAAATGGAAAGGCAATTTCTTATATTTCATGAGCTGGGTCACTGTTTTCTAGATCGTGACCATTTGGATCAGACTATGCAGGGTACGAATATTTGCGTAAGTATAATGCATAGTACACCTCAGGCTTGTGATTTTGAGTTGACAGAAGAAAACCGTGAAGCATATCTTGACGAATTATTCAGATAAAATAAAATTCCTAGATGAATCTAAAATATATATTTTCAATACTTGCAATTCTTTTCTTAACAGGATGTTCAGAAGACATTGAACTTTTGAGTTTAGATCAATATATCTCAGACAATAACTTAGAAGTACAAACCACAAACAGTGGTCTTAGATATATTATAGACTTCCCAGGAAATGGCGAAATGCCAACTATAGAAGACGAAGTAAGAGTTCGTTACAAGGGTTTTACTACAGATGGAGAAGTCTTCGATCATAATCTTGTAGACGGCGCTACTTTCTTACTTACCAATGTAATTCCTGGCTGGACAGAAGGCATACAACTTTTTGGCAAAGGTGGTACTGGAAGACTATTCATTCCATCCTTTCTTGGCTACGGTGCTAATCCACCAGAAGGAATAGGAGTACCTAGCAATGCTGATTTGATTTTCGAAGTAGAACTCGTTAATTTCTAAGCCTATCACCGACGTAGATAACTACCTTCCTAAGGTTCTGCTTCGCAGTGGACATCTGAATACTGTCTACCCTACTCTTTTCAGAAAACAAGAGCTTCCTCTATATCACAGAGAGACCGTTCTCACACCGGATGATGACTTTGTACATGTAGATTGCCTAATAAAAGGAAATAAGCGCTTAGCAATTCTCTGCCATGGACTGGAAGGCAGCAGCGACTCAAAATACATTGTAGGAGCTAGCTCTATACTCTCAGAAGAAAAATGGGATACAGCCGCAATAAACTACAGAGGCTGCAGTGGTGAGATGAACAAACAACTGCGCATGTATCACAGCGGTGCAACGGATGATCTAGCTACAGTCATCTCACACTTTGAGAGAAACTATGATGAAATAGCTTTAGTAGGATTCAGTCTGGGTGGCAATCTCGTTCTTAAGTATTGTGGCGAAAGGAGCTCTGATCTTTTGAATAAAATAAAAGCAGTCATCGGTTTTTCTGTACCCACAAATTTGCAAGCAGCTTCTATCAATATTAGTAGGCCAAGCAATTATATCTACCAAAGAAAATTTCTGATTTCGCTATTTGACAAATTGAGACAGAAGCATAAGCAATTTCCGGATCAGATAGATCTAGATGTTATTTCTAAAATTAGAACTGTCTTCGATTTCGATGATCTTATAACTGGACCGATACACGGCTTCGAAGATGCAGTAGATTACTATACACAATGCAGCTGTGAGCAATTTCTAAATGCGATTACCATCCCCACACTAATTATCAATGCCAAAGATGATCCTTTCTTACCTGATGAATGCTACCCACAGGAATTGTTAAAAGGAAATACACTTGTGAAATTTATAGCGCCTAAGTTCGGTGGTCATGTAGGCTTTGTGGATCAAGGAGAGAAATACTACTGGAGTGAGAAGATGATTTCGTTGTTTCTTAATAAACAGTCGGAAATCAGCTAAGGACTTCCGACTGTTAATCTTACGATAGTTTACTTTACTTCGAAAGAAACTTTAAGACTTACTCTGTACTCAGTGACTTTGTTTCTAGAAACAACAACACTTTGATCTTGTACGTAAGCAGACTTTATTCCTTTTATTGATTTAGAAGCTTTAGTGATTGCATTCTTAGTTGCATCTTCCCAACTCTTTGTAGAGTTAGACATAATTTCTACTACTTTAATAACTGCCATGTTTGCATTATTAGGTTAATTAAATATTACAAATATACTTAATGTGTTAGCGGAACTCAATACTTAGGTTGGAACTTATCTAGGAGGCCGTAGAAATAAGCAACGCCATATATCGTTAACAAACCAGGAATCGGCGTTAAGATGTGTAACCGCGTATAAGGTCCTGGAGGATAAATCCAGAATCCAGTAGGCGCTTTTTTGAATAAAGTGAAATACACGGGATCTCCATCAGAAGGGTTTATTACAAACAATCCAGTTATATATAAAACCAGTAGCACCAATGATACAGTTATTGTAAGCTGCCATTCTAATTTTCTCCACCAAGGCCTTCGGGGTCTTATTCTCGTTTCAGTACCGACAATCTTTAGAAACAGTAGACCTAGTCCTGCACCTATAGTATCAAACAACACATCATTGAAATCATAGTATGGGGCTGAGCTATCCAAAACCAGATACTGATACAATTCATCTAAAGCACCTAGAACTACACTTAGGCTCATTACATCTCTACAACTCTTCATCAAAGGAAAAAGCAAAATGGCCAAGATTGCATACTGTACAAAATGAATAGCCTCTACATTAATCACGAAAAGGATAGCATAACAGATAACTAAGGCTATCAGTGAGAAAACTAGGTATCTTATCATTACAGACCTATCGGGATGTGTCCTTATTTTATCCTTCAGCAGCCAAGAGGCTAGGCTTAATCCTACAAGCACTAGGAAAAGGATGATGAGATTATAAGTCGACCTACTGTAATCTTCAAAAAAGGCATTTAGCTTGCGGCCAACAAACGCATGTGGTAAGACTACTAGGAAGTAATAAGTAATTACAACAATAAAATGTAAGGCTGTATGAGAACCGATTAGTGAGCTTGGACTCATTGTTGCCTTGCAATCTTTTCAGTAGCCTCAATAAAATAGTCTAACTGCTCTTCCTGCAAATGAAGATTAACCGTAGCCCTGAGAAAGCCTTTTCCTTTGCTTACAGTTTTCTTGACATGTATATTAAAGTCGTCACGAAAGGCCTTCTGAATAGGATCGTATTTCCCATTTCTTATGCTAAATGAGACTATTGCTACAGATCTCGAAGGGTCGGCCAAAAAATTAATACCTGGAATTCTAGAAAGTCCAGCTCTTAGATAGCCTGCCAAGTAGTCTAGCCTAACTTGTTTAGTTTTGAGGTCAAAGGTCTTATTATAATCTAGAACTGCTGATAAGGTCATAGCGTTTTGGAAAGCAATAGTACCAGTATAATCATACTTTTTAATCTTCTCTGTAAGATTGATAGGATAAGAAAAACCTGCATCTATTTTGGGGACATGCTCTTTTTTCATGTAGAGTAATCCTGAACCCAATGGTGCATACAACCACTTATGCATGCTAGTAACATAGTAGTCACAATCAATATTCACTATATCATGTTCGATCTGTCCTAAAGAATGAGCGGCATCTAGCAAAACCTCTACCCCATGACTTCTAGCCATACCGCAAATAGCTTTGGCTGGCATTATTTGTCCTTCGCGATGCAAAATATGTGTAGTTACGATAAGTTTAGTCTTTGAATTAATTGTCTTTGCATAGAGCTCTACGATTTCTTCATCGGACATTTCTGAAGGTGAAAAATCAATCTCCACCTTTTTTATCCCAGACTTCTGCTCTAATCTATCTAACAAATAATGTGGATAAGGATAGGCTGTTTTTGATATGATAACTTCATCGCCTGCTTGAAAGGGATAAGAATTAAGTATAGAAGCAATACCTTCTGTT
This sequence comes from uncultured Saprospiraceae bacterium, assembly GCA_964556525.1. GTDB lineage: Bacteria > Bacteroidota > Bacteroidia > Chitinophagales > Saprospiraceae > RFSX01. The sequence goes on along the minus strand of CAZKXO010000035.1, from coordinate 2,208 downwards.
GTGTTCCTTACTAGTGCAATTCCCTCCATTGGCGCATTGACTATTTGTGCTATTCCTTCAGTAGCAGCTATAATCTGCTGGGTATGTTGGCCTTTCACCTCGTAAGGTGCATGCTCCGCCAGCGCTTTAGTATTATAGACAAAAGCTTCATAGATGGGCTTAGGCATCATTCCAGCACTACCCGTATTAAAGTTTAGAGTGCCATTGGGATTGGGAAAAAATTGTTTTGCCACATCCAGCCAAATGTTATCTTCCTTATTTCCACATCGAGTACTGGAAGCAAAGCAGGCTGGGCTAAGGTGTGAAGCGAGACCAATAATCGATGCTTTTTTTATAAATGATCTTCGGTTAGGCATTAGAAATTGCTGATTTTAAAACTTTTTGCAAAATAAGGTTCTTTCCATTAATTACTTTATAATAAATCCTACGTCACAAAGAGGCTGATTATAGAATTTTAAATTAACCTGTTGTCAGAGGGCGCATCATATATAATTTTGTTACATATGTTTAATTTCGGCCTAAATTTGGTCTAAAGCCTATTTTTACAATATAAATTCTCCTTGTTAGAGCTTTTTATTAAATTAGCAACAATATTCCTCGCCTGCTGATCTTACACAAACATTTTATTATTAAAACTCAACTATGAAATCTAAATGGTGGTTTTGGGGTCTGATATTCATTCTCTATTTAGTATTGATCGTCTTTCTCTGCAGTAAGTTTATCTGTGGCTTATTTTAAAAAATACGTAAAACTCAACTTTAAAAAATGGCAAAATATTTTTGGATATTTTTCATCCTTCTCCTTATCTGGTTACTTATAGGGTACTTCCTATGTACTAAGTTTATCTGCGGATTACCTGCAGCAGCTGATAACTGTGCAGTCTGGAATGTAGATGATGGAAATAAAGATATCTTCGACATCAATCAGAATGTACACTTCGTAAGATCAAATTATAGGCACCTACCTAACTATGCCTCTGTCAATAATGCCATGGACCAAATGGCTAACTATCTGAAAAATAATACCGATAGAGCTCTGACAATTACAGGTCTGTACGATACTCTTGAAAATAACTCGCACAATTTGCTACCTAATCTGGGGCTTGCCAGAGCTGATGATGTAAAGTCATTGCTGGAAAGAAAGCAAGTGAACTCAGACCAAATAGATATCACTCATAGGCTAACTGATGAAGCATGCTACAATGGTGATACATTAAGAAGAGGTATAGAGTTCGCTGTAGGAGAGAAAAAATCAGATGATGCAAGACTAGCAGCTATCAAAGACAGACTCTTCGGCAAACCAATTATGTTATATTTTAATACTGGTTCTGATAATCCAAATATCACAACACAACACAGACAAGATTTTGCAGACTTATTCTATTACTTGGATAAAGTGAATGGTTCCAAGTTAGATGTAGGTGGTCATACAGACAACGTCGGTAATCCAGCTGCTAACATCACACTATCGCAAAATCGTGCTAATGATGTGAAAAACTATATTATGACCAATGGAGGAGTTGCCTCTCAACGAATGGATACCGCAGGCTTTGGTCCAAATAGTCCTATTGCTCCTAATGATACACCTGAAAACAGGGCGCTCAATAGAAGAGTAGAAGTGACATTGAAGTAATTAAAACAAAAAAAATTCTAAAACTAATCAACATGACTTTATCAATAATTTCTTCACAACTATTTGCATTCGCATTTACATTCAGTTTGTGCTGGTTTCTTCCTTTATTGCTAGCCTTAGGTGCTTGGCTACTTGGATGGTTAGGTGCATGGCAATGGATGAAATCAAAATTAGGATTTGCAGAAACAGAACTAGCCAGTTCTAGATCAAAATATAGTGCTCTTAGAGCCGACTATGATAATCACGCTAGCAAGTATAATGCACTCAACTCTAAGTATGAGTCAGATAAGAAAAACTGGAACACTAAGTTTACTTCTTGGGAGACAGAGAAATCTTCATTTACAAGTCAGCTTTCAGCTAAGCCAAAGGAAGTCTTCAAAGAAATAGAGGTAATCAAAGAAGTACCAGTAGTAAAAGAAGTAGAAGTAGTAAAAGAAGTAGAGGTAATCAAGGAGGTAGAGGTTGTGAAGGAAGTAGAAGTAGTGAAAGAGGTAGAAGTAGTAAAAGAGGTGGAAATAGTAAAAGAAATAGAGATAGAGAAGATTGTAGAAAAACCGGTAGAAGTGATAAAGGAAG
>CAZKXO010000034.1:0-18314 GCA_964556525.1 uncultured Saprospiraceae bacterium | reverse complement strand
CAGCTTCAACAATAACTTTTCAAGAACTCGAATACATTTTACGCAGGCCAAAAGATAGTTTCTACCGAGGGATAAACTCAGACTTTAAGAGGCAAAGAAGTATATAAATTGGACTATTAGAAAAAATGTTGCTTGCGAGTCAATAAGGTTAGGTAGAAACTTGATTTTCTGATTTCCAGTCCAGGGTCCGCTTTATGGCTTTTTGCCACTGTAGATATAGTTTGTCTCTGACATCCTCATCCATCTCTGGGCTGAATAGCTTTTCTACTTTTCTGTTAGACACTATCTTATTGGCATCCCACATTCCAAGCGTTATCCCTGCTAAGAAGGCAGCACCCAGGGCAGTAGACTCTATGTTATCTGGCCTCTCTACTTTGGTCTGTAAGGTATCAGACTGGAACTGCATGAGATAGTTATTCTTGCAGGCTCCACCATCCACTTTAAGTATGTCCAATTCGATATTGCTGTCTTTGGACATAGCGTCTAGAACATCTTTTGTTCTATAGGCCAAGGAATCTAATGTAGCTTTTGCCAGATGCGCTTTACCTGTAGCTCTGGTGAGTCCAAAGATAGCTCCCCTACTGTCCATATTCCAATGTGGAGCTCCCAATCCTGCAAAGGCAGGAACTACCACAACGTCATGTTCTCCCTTGATGCTAGTCGCTAACGCTTCACTTTCTGCTGAATCATCTATAATTTTGAGGCCATCTCGAAGCCATTGTATCGCAGCCCCCGCCACAAAGATGCTCCCCTCCAATGCATAACCAACTCCCCCTTCTGCGTTACAACAAAGTGTTGTCAACAAACCATTCTCGGATGGAATGTAATTATCTCCCACATTCATCAGCATGAAGCAGCCCGTACCATAGGTATTCTTGGCCATTCCTGGTTCGAAACATGCCTGACCAAAGAGTGCAGCTTGCTGATCACCAGCAACACCAACAATAGGAATTGTATGTCCTTTATATTGGAAGTCTCCAAAATGCGAAGATGAGGCTTGGACTGTAGGTAATACTGTATCTGGAATTCCCAGTTTAGCTAGGATTCTATTGTCCCAACTCAAGCTCCTAATATTATATAAGAGAGTCCTAGAGGCGTTGGTATAGTCAGTAACATGAGAGTCTCCCTTTGTCATTTTCCATATCAGCCACGTATCTATGGTTCCAAATAACAGCTCTGAAGGAGCACTATCTGCTTGATTAAGTATCCATCTAAGTTTGGTTCCAGAAAAATAAGGATCTATAGGGAGTCCCGTCTGCGCATAGATATACTCTTCAAATCCCTCATCTTTCAGTGATTTGCAGTAATCACTTGTCCTTTTGTCTTGCCAGACTATGGCGTTGTACACTGGCTCACCAGTCTGCTTATTCCAAACGACAGTAGTCTCTCTCTGATTTGTAATGCCTATACCCTTTATAGATGAGAGATCATCCACGTGTTCATCTACTAATAGGTCCAATACTCGTGATTGCACTTCCCAGATTTCATTAGGATCATGCTCTACCCAGTCGCTTTTGGGAAAATGTTGAGTAAATTCTTCCTGTTTTATTGCTAAGATGTGCCCTTGAGCACTCACCAATACTGCTCTACAACTACTTGTGCCCTGATCCAGAGCTATTATATATTCTGACATACAAGCAAGATATCAATTCTTCCTAAATTCATTTATCATGGTAGGTTTTTTCATATTATAATTATCTATATTTCAGCTTTAAGCCTTAGCTACTTTGAATCACACCGAAATATTAAAAGACCTCAAAGCAAAGAAATATGCACCAGTCTATTTCCTGCAATCAGATGAGCCTTATTTTGTTGATCAAGTCTCTGACTACATAGAAAGGCATGTTCTAGATGAAGGATCCAAAGCTTTTAATCAGGTAGTGCTGTATGGCAAAGAAACTGACTTCAAACAGGTCATGGACCAAGCTCGACAATTTCCTATGATGGCGTCACACAGAGTGGTTATAGTCAAAGAAGCTCAAGAGATGTCCACCTTAGAAAAGCTGACAGATTACATCGCTCAGCCTTCTGATCAGACTATTTTGGTTCTTGCTCATAAACACAAAAAGGTAGACAAGAGAAAAAAGAAACTATGGAAGGCTATTTCGGACAATGCTGTTGTACTGGAAACAAAGAAGATTTACGATAACCAGATACCTGGATATATTTCAAAAATTGCCAAGGAAAAAGGTCTGCAACTGTCTCCTCAGGTTTCCCAGATATTAGCAGAAAATCTAGGTGCCAGTCTTTCTAAGATTAATAATGAGCTGGATAAACTCTCTTTGAATCTGGGCAAGAATGCTGATGTAACCATGGAGCTGGTAGAGAAGTATGTGGGCATCAGTAAAGACTACAATATCTTCGAACTGCAAAAAGCCCTAGGTCAGCGAGATAAAGTTAAGGCTTATAAGATTATACAATACTTTGCAAAAAACACTAAAGCACATCCGATTCAGATGCACGTTGGTTCTTTGCATGGTTATTTTTGCAAGTTATACGTCGCAAAAAAATACGAAAGAGCTGACAACCGTACTTTTGCTTCCAAAGTAAAGGTGAGTCCATTTTTTGCGCAAGAATATAAGACGGCAGCTAAAAACTACAGTCTGGAAAAGCTCAAAATGACCTTATCTTCTATCCATCTTATGGACAAGCAAAGCAAAGGAGTGGATAGTCGAAATCAGACAACTTTGGGCATTTATCAGCAGTTTCTGTTCCAATTATTCAATTAAGAAGACTAATAATGGCAAAATCTGACTAATAAGACACATATTTATAATTATTGTACGAATCTTGCGTTACTGCTCATAACGTAATCCATTTCATATATCTATCCAGCAATTAGTATTACTGCTAATTTCGCATAAGAACATATTATAATATTAATCAATATCTTTAATTGATGGACTTTAAAATAATCAATAAGATAGGCAAGGCTATTCTTGTCATTGCAATAGTTTCTTTAAGCAATATTCAAGATACGAATGCTCAGGCAGACACTAGATTTGTAAACGAATTTCTTAATATCGGCGTAGGGGCAAGAGCCCACGGTTTGGCTGGAAGTGTAACTGCCACAGTAGATGATATTACTGCTGCTTATTGGAACCCTGCTGGCCTTGCTAAGATAGAATCACCAGCACAGATTTCTGCGATGCATGCTTCATGGTTTGGAGGTATTGCTAATTATGATTACCTAGCAGCTGGTAAAAGATTCAATTCTTCTAACAACAGTTTTGGAACTGCTACCCTTATAAGAATGGGTATAGATAACATACCCAATACATTAAACCTGATAGGGCCTGATGGCACAGTGAACTTTAGCAATGTAACAGAGTTTTCTGCTGCTGACTATGCCTTTTTTCTTTCCTATGGTCAGGACTTGAAAAATACAGGAATTTCTGTTGGTGGTTCTGCAAAAGTTATTTACAGAGCTATTGGTTCGTTTGGCTCCGCATTTGGTTTTGGATTTGACTTAGGTGCCAACTACACTAAAGGCAATTTTCATCTAGGATTGATGTTGAGAGACATTTCTACAACATGGAATTTCTGGAGCTTCACACTGACAGCTGATGAGCAACTAGCTTTCCAAAGAACAGGCAACGATATTCCTATTTCTAGTAATGAGGTGGCTTTGCCAAAGATCGTCCTTGCAGCTGCTTATAAAATAGATAATGGATCTGCTATGACTTATCTTATAGAATCTGACATCAGAGTTTCTTCAGATGGTACCAAATCTGGTGTTTTCAGTGGTGAAAATCTGGGTATAGACCCTACATTCGGTCTGGAAGCAACCTATAACGATTTGGTTTCGGTACGTGCAGGAATAGGAAATTTCCAAAACATAATCAATGAGACAACTCAAAGCAGTTTCGAATTCCAGCCCAATGTTGGAGTAGGGATCAACTTTGGTAGAGTTTCTATAGATTATGCTCTGACTAATATCGCAAGTGTATCAGGTGCTTTGGCTTCTCACATCTTCTCTGCAAAAATAGAATTACACGGAGACAGACTGTAAAAAAACTTGGTTTACATTTCGGGTGGCGTAATGTTTTTAAAATGCCCGTTCATCTTTATTTTAGCTTGTAGTTCCTTCATCTGTTTCATTACAGGGATTACGGTCTCAAGGTGATTGTTCACAAATGATATTCTATCCGACTCCTTATCTAGTTTAAGTAGCTCATACTCTTGTTCTAAATCCAAGCCAAGTTTATGTGCAATCTGATAGATACTAAAGTCTTCATGCACCTCTGGTAATTTCTGGTCCATTCCCATTAATTCATAGAGTTTTCCAACGAGATCAAACAAGCTTTGTATCTCTATCATGTTGGCATCGGAGGGCATAGATTCAATATACTCAACTTCTCCTTCAGGATATAACTTTCCTTCAGCAACAGACTTGTAATCCTTAAGGTAGAACTTACGAATACCTATTGTCCTGATATCCATTTTCTCTTCCTGGTATATTTTTACCACCTTCTCCAATTTCATTTCCGTGCCTATAGCAAGAGGTTTACCATCCATAACAGGAGGAATTCCAAATGTGGTTTTATTTGTATAGCTATCTTTTACGAGTTGTTTATACCTTGGTTCGAAGATGTGTAGATTAAGCTTCTCTCCTGGGAAAGCCACAAGACCCAATGGAAAGAGAGGCAACTTAGCCATGCTGTTGTGTTAAATTATTAGTTCTGTATTATAAACGGAATTCTAGCAAGAGGTTCTCTATAGCTCATGACCTCTCGGAATTCTTCAAATTTCTTATACATTTTCTTTTCTTCGGCAGTGAACTTGACTGGATTAAGCTTGGAGGTCAAGGTGGTTTGGGCTGTACCCCTGTTCATATCCTCCAGTACTTGTTCCCATAACTCCTTAGTAATTTTTGGATACTCCACAACTTTGTAGTCCTCAATTTCTGCTGTTTCAGCAGCTAATTCTATTGCTGTTTCTAAGCCTCCGAGGACATCTACCAATCCTTTTTCCACAGCTCTTTGTCCAGTCCATACACGACCTTGTGCAACTTTGTGTACCTCCTCTTTTGTCATGCCTCTACCATCAGCCACTATCGTCAGAAACGTATCATACATGTTATCCGTAAAGTTCTGAAGCGCTTGACTCTCCTGTGGTGATTTCTTATAAAAAGGAGATGCTACTATTGCATAAGGACTTGTCTTTACCGTATCAAAGGTGATTCCTAGCTTATTTTCCATCATCTTAGAAAAATTAGGCATCATAGCAAAGACGCCGATTGACCCTGTCAGTGTCTTAGGATGTGAAACAATCTTGTCAGCACTAGCTGCAATATAATATCCGCCCGAAGCTGCATAATCGCCAAATGAAGCAATCACTGGGATTCCAGCAGACTGTAAGACTTTCATTTCTCTAAGAATGACATCGGAGGTAAATGCACTACCACCCCCAGAATTGACTCTTAGTACTACTGCTTTCACTTTGCTGTCTCTTCTGATTTTGTCAAAGATCTCATGATAAGTGACTTCATTGATATTTCCTCTGTCATCATTAGCGTATACTACTGAGCCTTCTGCATAGACAACTGCAATTCTGTCTTTGGACCTACCACTTCTAAGAGATGTTGCATTAGCATATTCACTATAACCAACGTAGTCGAGTCTTTTGCCTTCTTTAACTCCAAGTTTTTCTCTGAGCATATCTTCTACCTCATACCATTGTTTTCTACCATCAATAAGATTCTTGTCTAGTGCCGAGGCAGAGTTGTCAAAATTCAACTCGTTTATAATCGCCTTAAGATTCGATTCTGGGATATTTCTTGAAGTGGAAACTTCCTCCAGATAAAGGTGAAAATTGTCTTCTAGATATTCTCGAGTCTGAAAACGATTCTGCTCACTCATGTCCTTTCTTCTGAAAGGTTCTGTAGCACTTTTAAACTGACCTGCGTAGTAGATATCCATGTCCATATCCAGCTTATCTAAGGTCCCTTTGAAAAAGGGGAGCATGGCTGAATAACCATTTACATCAATCATACCATTGGGATTTGCAAATATGGAATCTGCAGAAGATGCAATCAAATAAGAAGTATTATCAAAGAAATCCCCATAGGCATAGACAAATTTATCTGTCGAATCTCTAAAAGCCTTCAGCTCTTCTCTTATGGTGGAGGCAGTTACTGTCCCAAGTACATTGGTAGGACTTGCTTTATAGACGATACCTTTTATGTTGGGGTCATTCTGTGCATGTCTAATCAATCTGACAAGTTCATACAAGCCGGTTGCGGAGGTAATTTCTAAATTAAATTTCCCACTTCTTGCTACATTATTGGACAATTCAGGTATGGGCTTATTGAATTCTAGCATTAGAATCGATTCTTTTCCTATACCTTCATTCTGAGAACCTAATAACCCAGCACCAGCTACTCCTGCTATCAAGGTAAAGATTGCTATCAAGCAAAACATAGCCAAAATGGTACCCAGACATGAAGCAAAGATGAATTTGAAAAACTGTGACATTAGTTTGTTTTTTTAAACTTTGGAATTATCCTTCAAAATGTATCCAATCTACTCATTCTGCGTCTAATAAATGATTGTAATTAGACCAAAAAACGAAATAACCAGAGGAAATTGATCTCAAGTAACATATTACGTGAATATACAATATTTAAACTATTGAATAATTGTAGTTTGAAATGTAAACTAACTGTCAAACGACCTGAGTATTTCTTAGAAAAACACATTGATTCCTTAGCCAAAAGTCGTTATTTTAACCTGATGTTTTCTAGAGTAATCTCTTTTCTGTTTTTCATATCAAGCTGTCATTTGGCTACTGCTCAGATGACCTTGCATCCTAGTAGCGTAGAGCCGCTTACACCGGATAACATCATACAGAATGTCTTTCTTGGAAATGGGATAGAATTACTAGAAACCTCCCACAGTGGACTGCCTGGATCTATCGGCCTTTTTGATAATGCTCTGGAAGAAATCGGACTAGAAAAGGGCATCGTTTTATCTACTGGATTCACTGCAAACATCATCAAACCAAACGATGATGAAAACCCTATTTCTAACAATACAACAAATAGAAGTGTACAAGATGCAGATCTACAAGCAATAGCCGGGGTGGATGTTCTAGACGTGGTCAAATATGAAATCACCTTCATACCATCATCAGATCTATTGAGTTTCAGATATGTCTTTGCCTCAGAAGAATATCCTGATTTTACCTGTGGAAACGCAAATGATGTATTTGGCTTTTTTATTACTGGAAAAAAACCTGGAGGTGGAGAGTACGAATCAGAAAATATTGCTCGAGTCCCAGACCCTGCGGCCCCTGGAGAATTTCTAGATCTTCCTGTTTCTATAAATTCTGTAAATAGTGGTGAAGCTGGAGCTTGGGTTTCTGGAGATTGCTCTGGGACGAATGAATCTCTTGACTACTCTCAATTCTACAATGTTGTTCCTCACGGAGAGACGCCAGCATTAAATGCTTACTTAGATGTTTTTGTAGCACAAGCTGCAGTTATACCTTGTGAAACTTATACTATTAAGATAGCTCTAGGTGATGGAAGTGATCAGAATGAAGACTCTGTTGTTTTCTTAGAAGAAAGGAGTTTTTCTACGGGAACGATAAGCATTGATATCAATAATCCTGGTGTAGATGGTGGACTGGCCGAAGGCTGTGATTCTGGACATCTTAGATTGCATCTACCTGAACCAGTATCAGAAGATTTTCCAATAGAAATAGAAGTGCTAAGTGGGCCTGACCAAATAGCTGCTGCAATACCAGATGTAGATTTTGAAGGATTACCTGACGATATATTTATTCCAAAAGGAGAATCCTATGTTGATTTGAACATCAATCCAATAAATGACAATCTTGACGAAGGCACAGAGTATATCTTCCTTAAAATCAGAAGAAGTATCTGTGTTGTAGATACACTTATCCTACCACTGTTCAATAATAATCTTGAATCTGTCACACTTGCAGATACTATTTACGCATGTAACAATCAGCCATTCCAACTAGAAGTCGACCTTGGAGATGTAGTAAATCCATCTTCCATCCTCACCTTTGAAAATAAGAACTCAGTAATAATAGATAAAGATAATACGTTTACAGAGTCCAAGATTCTTGTCGCTGGAGTAAAAGACATAGCGCTGAATCCAGATATCATTTCTGAGATTTGTATAGACAATTTGGTTCATCCAAGACTGAATGACTTAGACATATATCTCAAAGCCCCTTCCCAACAGGTCATAGAATTATCTACTGACAATGGACTTAGAACTAATAACAATGATCAGTCAGATGCTTTTATAAGAACCTGCTTTACACAAACAGCTACGAATAGTATAAATCTGGGAGATGCATCTGAAGGCCAAATGGATCTTTCAAATCCTAGTTATACTGGTGAATATCTCCCAGAAGGAAGTTTTGAAGATTGGTTATTCCCTATCAGATCTTCGCTAAATGGAGATTATACTCTGTTTATTGTTGACGACCAAAAAGTATTTGATGGAGAACTATTGTCTTGGCATATTTCCTTTAACCCAAAATATGAGTTAGACTATATTTGGGCACCTAACGAAAATTTAGAATGCGCTAGTTGTGAGATTGCTACAGGAATGGCAACTGAGTCAGAATTCTATTACATCTCCCTTACGGATAGTTATGGCTGCGAAACTTTAGATTCAGTTTGGCTAGAGGTTTCTGAAGAACCACAACCTTTCGATCTACAGTGTACAACAACCAGTCCAGGGACACTAAATTTCAGTTGGACCGATTCGCAAAATGCTCAGTTCTACGAATTCCGAATAAATGGATCCAATGAATGGATAACATTAGATGTAGGTGAAGTAAAGACTACATCCTTTTACGAGTTTAGTTATACTGACCTTAATAATTTGGTAATAAGCGGGCTACTTGGCGGAGAAAGCATAGAACTGGAAGTAAGGGGAAGCAATTTTGGCCGATGTATGACCGATGCGATTACAGCCTCTTGTACAGCGGCACCATGCCCAAGCGATGGTCCAGTTATAGAGGACATATTTATAAACCAACCCAAATGTGCCAGCCAGACGACCGCTCGTGTAGAGGTGACAGCAAATTCAAATAATTTACCACTGACCTATAGAGTACAGATCAATTCTTTTACTGCAGAAAATAGAAATGGAATTTTCTTTGCGTTACCACAAGGTAAATGGCTCCTTCGCGTCATTGACAGCGAAGGTTGTGTAGTAGAAGACATGATCAATATTTCTATGCCTAGACCTATCCTGATCAATGAAGAAACAACCGGTGTCACATGTCGTGATTCTGAAGATGCAATAATTAGCTTGAGTGCAGATGGTGCTTTCCCACCATTTAGCTATAGCTGGAATGATGGAAATGAAGATTCTCTCAGGACAAACCTTCAGCCAAACTTTTACACTGTAACTGTCACAGATAGTCAGGCATGTACAGCTCAAAGAGATATTCATATTATGAACCCTACTGAACTAGAGGTAGAATTTATACAGTCAGAACAACTTAATTGCTTCGCTTCTAATGAAGTGTTTGCCACTCTAAATGTGGAAGGTGGTGTATCACCGTACTCCACCACATGGAATACTACAATCAATCAAGACACCTTAATAGGGATTGGCCTAGACAGACTTTTATATGAAGTTATAGATAGTGCCGGATGTATTATTACAGGTGAGGTCATTCCACAGCAAGCAGAACAATTGGAAATTGAATTTATGGAAGTGAATGACAACTCCTGTTTCAATAGTTCAGATGGGACAGCCTTAGCTGCAATAGAACATGGCACAGAGCCGTTCACTTATGAGTGGAGTAATGGAGAAATAACTGAAAGAGCTACTGCTCTGACCTCTGGAGTGACAACATTGGTTGTTACCGATATAGATGGTTGTAGTGCTTCTGCTGTAATAGAAACCCAAAGCCCTGATCCTATAGAATTGGTTGGCATTCATACAAGGCCTTCTTGTTTTGGCGAAGCGGATGCAACCGTAGAGGTTACTATCGAAGGAGGTAGTGGAAACTTAAGCTATCACTGGGAAGATGGAAGTACAACCATGGATAGAGCTGGTCTAACATCTGGCTCATATTGTGTCACCGTAACAGACGAATCCCTTTGTACAGCTAACCTTTGTGTGGATATTCCTACAACAGAAGAACTAGACGTAAGTGCAGAGATTACTAAAGCCGATTGTGATAACAGAAGTAGTGGAGCTATCTCTATTACGCCTACAGGTGGCAGTGGTCAATATAAGTTTGAATGGAGTGGACCTAATGGATATAGCTCATCTGAACAAAATATTAGCGAATTACAAATTGGTGCCTATACGCTTATTATTACTGACATGGATAATCCCTCTTGTCAAAGCCCACCACTAGAATTTACCCTAACCGTGGCTAGTGAGATAGGAGCTCTTATCCAAACGATAGATGAAATATCATGTTTCGGAGAAGCAACAGGCTCATTAAGGGCTTTGCCAACTGGTGGAAATCCACCGTTCAGATATAACTGGTCTAATAATTCCACAGAAGAAATTGCAGACAATCTTACTGCAGGAACTTATGAAGTAACCATTACAGATACTAGTAATTGCTCCGCTATTTCTTCTAAAATTATCGAGCAACCTGAAGAAATGACAACTTCGATAACCAAGGAAGATATACTCTGCTTTGGAGGTCAATCTGGAAGAATTATTACTGAAAGCAGTGGAGGCACACCACCCTTCATGTACAACTGGAGCAATCAATCCACAAGTTCATCTCTCTCCAGTTTGTCACCAGGAATTTATGAAGTTACGATCTCGGATGCAAGAGACTGCATAGAAGTGTTAAGAGACACTATTCTACAACCAGAAAGTGACTTGGAACTCTATGTGGATGTAATTGACGTCACTTGTGCTAATGGAAGTAATGGTATCATTTCCTTGGAAACAGCCAATGGTTCGGAACCTTTCAGATATAGTATAAATAATGAACCATTCTCAAATAATAATGAATTTAGAAATCTGATAGCAGATGTTTACTCCATAAGGGCTATGGATAATAATGGATGTATAATAGAACAGCAAGTATCCGTTAGTGAAGCAGCTCCTGTAGAAGTACAATTTATGAATGACTTAGAGGTCCTGTTTGGAGAGAATATACAAATCGAGCTAGTACTACAAAATGTCCAAGGCAATGAGACTTATCTTTGGGATGCACCTGAAATAGAAAACTTCAGTTGCACAGATTGTCTTTCGCCAATAATTACCAATATAACGAGGTCCTTTTCTGGATCTTTTATGATTATAGATTCGGAGTTATGTGAGTCTTTGATTTTTTTCAATGTCAATGTACTTGAAGACGGTATTATAGATGTACCTACTGGCTTTTCTCCGAATAATGATAATATTAATGATGTTCTCTTTGTTATGGGAGATGCTGGGCTATATGTTAATAGTTTTAAGATATTTTCGAGATGGGGAGAAGAGGTCTTTAAGGCCGAGCAATTCCATCCTGGTGACATTAACTATGGGTGGAATGGCCAATTAAATGGGAAGGATATGCCACAGGATTCTTATATCTGGATTATGGAATGTGTTATGAGATCAGGAAACGTAGAAATTCTTAAAGGACAAACTACTCTATTCAAATAGACAAGAGCTTACAAATCATTATCATTATCTATACGGTTAAGTACATAATAATATTCAGCTTCTTTTTTTCACTTGGCTTAACTGCACAGGATCCTTTTTTTGGTCAGATAGACTATGAAAGCCTCTATTTTAATCCAGCTAATTCTTCATTCTCCCTCGATCATGAAACCAAAGCAAGAATAGGTATACGTTATCGTGATCAATGGAATACTATCTCCAACCCAACATTTAGGACTTCTCTTGCGGAAGCAGAATACAAACTTTATGGCAGTTCTATAGACAGCTGGCATGTTGGATTGCTCTTACTTAATGATCAATCAAATGGAGGCCTATTAAAACAAAACGGTGCATCTCTCGCACTAGCTTATAGCAGAAAAATAGCTGCATCTAGATCTAGCTATCACGAACTAAGCTTTGGAACAGCTGTGGGTCTAACACGTACAAATACAGATACACAGGCCCTATGGTTCAGTAGACAATATGACCAAACCAATCTACAGATAGATTTTGGTATGTCTAATGGAGAGACCATGTTTCTAGAAAACACCTCGCATCTCAGCTTGGATGTAGGCTTTCGCTGGGATTATAAGATAGATAAAGATAACAGACTGACCCTAGGTTTTGCTCTTGCTCATCTAAACAGTCCAAGCAACGGATTTATTAATCAATCCACAGTTATCAATCAAAGAAGGTTTCTATCCATGAGTTATGAAAGAGCCACTAAAAGTTCTATTCGCCATAGGATACAGTTTAATTTATTATCTCAAAGTCCTTCTGTCCAAATCTTACCAGGTTATCAGCTTATTTTAGACTTTATTGATGATGGTAATATATCTATGGAATTAGGCTTGGCGAGTAGAATAGCAACTAGTATTGATGGATATGTAAATGACGCATTTATTGTTTCATTTGCTCTCAAAGCAGAAAGATGGATGACAAGATTTGCGTATGAAGCCAATACTTCTGGACTAACACTAATAAGCAGTAGCACAGGAACATTAGAATTAGCTTTAGAATACTATATCCGGTCATCCTACTAAGACAAAACAATTCCTATTTTGTGGGCTTAATATAGAGAGTCTTCAAATGCAATTTTTTAGCATCCTATTATATCCTTTCTTTTTTATTCTAGCTTTGCTCAGGGCTTTCATTCTCGCCTTAAGTCTAGTCATCGTCATCCCACTCTATATATTTATAACCAAGTTGTTTATAGAGAATTCACCTGAGGTTGCCTTTAAGATCAGAAGGACTTGGGTAAAGTTTGCACAACT
This sequence comes from uncultured Saprospiraceae bacterium, assembly GCA_964556525.1. Taxonomy (GTDB): domain Bacteria; phylum Bacteroidota; class Bacteroidia; order Chitinophagales; family Saprospiraceae; genus RFSX01. The sequence goes on along the minus strand of CAZKXO010000034.1, from coordinate 5,425 downwards.
TGTATTAGGAATTAGTTATGAGGTAACTGGCACACAGCTCAAGGACCAAAATGCTTTGTACGTAAGTAATCACAGAAGTTTCTCAGACCCTCTAATTATAGCTTCAGAGGTGGATGCATATGTTATTGCCAAAGCCGAAGTAGCTAACTTACCACTAATCAGTACCGGAGCTGAGATGACTGGTGTTTTATATGTAAAAAGGGAAAACAAGGACAGTAGAAACGCAGTTAGAGAATTGATGAATGAAGTTTTAAAGGACAACAAGAACGTTCTTGTCTTTCCTGAAGGCACTACCAAAGGTGACTTAAATACCTTGCCATATAAGAAGGGCACATTTATAGAAGCAGCAAAACATGGCTTTAATGTTGTACCAATTGTACTAGAATACAAGAGGAACAAGGATTTATGGTTCAATTCCAGTCTCATTGCTCACCATTTCAAACAATTTGGAAGACCTTTTACAAAAGTAAAATTACATTTTGGTCCAGCTATGAATAGCGATGATGGATTACAACTTGCAGAAGACGCCGAAAAATGGTCTAATAGGACAATCATCGATATCCATAAAAATTGGAATAGTGATTTCCATCAATTGGCTAGCCAGCAACAAACTTCATAGAAATAGAATTGACACAGTGTCTGACATTTTTTGAAGTTAGTCTTTCTCCTTCAAAGACATGACCCAAATGACCCTCACAATTATTACAGATTATCTCTACCCTTCTGCCATCTGCGTCTGGAACTCGTTTTACTGCTCCTTCTATCTGATCATCGAAGGCCGGCCAACCACAACCTGAGTTGAATTTAGAATCTGAAAGATATAAAGGTTGATCACATTTTCTACAGATATATGTCCCCTGCTCAAAGTGCTTGTCATACTCACCTGAATAAGCTCTTTCTGTACCCTTCTGATCAAGTACATATGATTCCTCTGGTGTTAATTTATTGTAGGTCTTTTCCTCCTTTAAGAGGTGAGAAAACTTTTCTTTAAGCTTAGCTAACTTAGGATTAATGACTATCCTACAATAGCCTTGACTAGAATTTCTATTGTAATAATCTTGATGATAATCTTCTGCAGCAAAGAACTGATCTAATGCAGTAAGTTCAGTTACTATCGGATTGTCCCAAAGCTTAGAAACTGTCCCAGAAATGAAATCTTGTATAATCGATTTTTCGGTTTCATCTGAGTAAAATATTACTGATCGATATTGAGTACCAACATCTCCTCCCTGTCTATTTAAGGTAGTAGGATCATGCGTGGCAAAAAATACACTGAGCAAATCTTCGAGGGTAACAACATCTGCGTTATAATCTACTTTTATAAGTTCAGCATGACCAGACATTCCAGAACATACTTCCTTATAAGTAGGATTTTTAGAATTTCCTCCTGCATAACCAGAAGTTACCGAGATTACGCCATTGACTTTTTGGAAAACAGATTCAGTACACCAAAAACAGCCCCCTCCTAGGTAAGTAGATTTTATATTCATATTCACTAAATGAAATATAAGGTCAAAAGGTTCGGAAACAAATGCGATTTGAATCTATTGAATACCCAGCTTAATTAAGATCTTCTCTAACTTGGATTGTCCTCCATTATCTGATTGAAATCTTATGAGTTCTTCCCACTTTCCTCTGACAGCCAGCAAAGCTTGCTTTGGCCAGTTGGAGGGGTCCACAATAGTATATCGACTGCCATACTTGTCTAACATTGCTCTCAGTTCACCCTGTGACTTATGAGACAAAGCTTCCCAATTGTCTATGCCGTTTTCTTTTAGTAAAGTTTCCAATTTGGGACCTATACCTTCTATAACCTGAAGGTTAGTAGTACGGAGTATAGAAAAATCACCCTTACTGGATTTAGGGGTTTCCTTGGTTTGAGTAGCTTCATTTTTATCCGAGCCTAGACTCGTCGTAATGACTGAAGTAGCATTGTATCTTGGTGAGGTTTCTATAACATTAGATTCCGCACTTCTAAGTGACATGGCATACTTTCTTTCTATGGTCTTCTTTTCTTCTTCCAGTCTAGTGATAAGATTGGTTTGTTGGGACTTTTCAGTTTTACACTTTTTTAATGCAACTTGGTTTTCATAATTGTGTGCTCGCTCTTTCCTTAATATATTCTCTAATTCGGCAACTCGGCTCCTATATTTTGCAAACAAAGCTCTGCCTAAAAGTATCCCTAATAAAAATGGTACTACCCACCAAATAGGCCACCATGTGCAGAAGTCATTAAATATATTTAACATCATCATTTACAGTCACTATATAATTGAAATCTCTATTATGCCATTTTGGTTGTCGCCTTGTGTTTTGTATGAGGAACTGATTCTACTTGGAATCACCCCATATCTGATAAGATAATCTTCTGCAAATCTTTGCCATTTTCCAGCGACTTTGCCATTATCTGAATGCGTCACAACTCTTACTTTCTTCAAATTTCCATTTAATTGCTGTGCAATAGACTCAAGTTTATTTTTCACTTCTGCAGGTATGTCTTCATCTGGTTCAGAACTAAGATTAAATACATAAGCACCTTTTCTTTCCTCTGCTTCATTGTTTGTAGTCATTCCACTATAAGTAGGAGTTTCTTCTTCTAGTTCTTCCAGGTCATAGTATTCGTAATTAAGGAATGTGACTGCTTCATCAAAAGGCTCACTAATAAGTTCGGAACGGACCTTGATACTTGCCTCAGGCATATCTATCAATGATCTTATCTTCTTAGCTCTTTCCATGCCTAATTCTCTTGGATTCTCTTCATCAGTGAATGCAAAACCAGTTATAGTAAGTCCTTTCCCTTCGTTAATCTGTGACTTTAACTTTTGAATTAAAGAGTCGTTATCATCACCATCTAGTAGATATGCAGACTTTAGGAAGGTAATGTGCTTATCGGGATCAGACATAGTTGCTGTACCATCATTGGAAATACCAGAAGCCTCCTCTGATTCTACTGTGGTATTGGTAGTAGTGATTTCAGCACAACAATTTGATTTAGACCACCAGAAAAATGTACCGACTAGGAACCATAAGACTATGATTAACGCCACTCTCATATTAGGGTAAAGTTTTGTATAGACAAGATAGTTCAATATCTATGAACAATATAAAATCAGAGGAATAGTTGGAAGAAAAAATGAAAATAGCAAATTAGAATACAAGTTCTATTCACAACTACAAGGACTGATAATAGTACTATATATGGTTTAAGCTAATAAAAAATCTTTCTTTGACAAGTTATAGTCATTCGATAAAGCAATTCCTAAAGAGTGCAAGTAACAATTGCAAGCTAGTTGCTTAATTAAGCAAATAGATTACCCTATCTTAGTAGGGAGCAGTTAGAAATATGTGACATAGGACAACCGTTTACTCACCAAGACATGCGCTTAGGAATTAATAATATTCCCATTCTAAAGGTTGTGATTCCATTCTTGTTTGGAATCTTCCTCAGTAGTCTTTTTCAGTTGTCAGATCCGCATAATCTAAGTTTTCTTATTTTCCTGCTTGCTTACATCCTAGTAAGTCTCTACTTGATTCCTCGCAAAGGTATCCTCAAATCTGTTTATCTAATTATAGCATTCGGAATCTTGGGTGCTATCCACATGTACTTATCTAATCCACTTACTCAAAACAATCACTTCTCACATTCTTCTGATGCTAATTTTTTAAAGGTAACCGTAATAGACCTTAAGCAAGTAACCAATAGTAAAAGAGCCATATGTCAGGTCACCCATGTAGGATGGAGTCTTGACTCTCTACACAAAAGTTCTGGAAAATTAATGGTCTACCTTAAGAAACAAAGGCATAATGAGGTAGAACTAGGAACTTCTTTAATAACAAGAAACAAGCACTTCTTAGAAAAGAGAAACTCCAATCCACACGTATTTGATTACAAGCGATATCTAAATTACAGAGGGATATATCACAGAATGCATCTAGATGCAAAGGACTATCATATCCTTAATGAAAAAACAATAAGTATATCTGGTTATGCCTCTCGTATAAGGGACAAGTGCATTTCTATCTTTGAGAAACATCTTGGATCTGGTAATGCTCTTGCTGTTGCTTCTGCGATGGTATTAGGCGAACGTAATTTACTTAATGATGAACTATACGATGCCTTTACAGATACTGGTGCAGTACATGTACTAGCAGTTAGCGGCCTTCACGTAGGCATAGTCAGTGGATTCATCTTATTACTTCTGCGTCCAATCAAGAGCAAAAAAAGAAGTGCCAAACTCTTAGAACTAGTACTGAGTCTTATAGGTGTATGGTGCTTTGTATTTTTGACAGGTGCTGCGGCCGCTGTTGTAAGAGCTGCAATCATGTTCTCATTGTTTTTTATTGGCAAGGCCTTTGACAGAAGGACAAATGCTTATAATATATTAGCTGTAGCTGCATTTTCCATGTTACTCTATGACCCTAATTATTTGGCTCAGGCTGGTTTCCAATTTTCCTTTCTTGCACTCACAGGAATAATTTTTTTCTATCCCCATGTTCAAGGTTGGGTTACTTCGAGGAATCGTATTGTACGAAAGGTCTGGGAAATGATTTCAGTTTCTATCTCTGCTCAAGTGTTAGTTTCACCTTTGGCAATATTCTATTTTCATAAACTTCCGACTTATTTCTGGCTCACAGGACTTATAGCGATTCCTGCAGCTTTTATGATATTAGCACTCGGTCTAGCACTGATATTCTCAGAATTCACTACAGGTGCTTCTATATTCACTGAGGGGATTGCGTATTGCTTTAAATTCATAGTAGAAAAATTCAATTATTTCATCTTCAATATCCAGAAGCTACCATTTTGCAGCGCAGATGATTTATGGTTATCTACAACTTCTCTGATTTTCATATACATAGCCTTATTGTTGTTTGCACTATACCTTAAAACCAAAAGACTTAAATATCTGATCTATGGTCTGAGCTGTTTGTTAATGCAGTCTATCGGACACAACCTAGAGAATGATTTCAATCGAAAAGAAAGTAAGCTGGTGGTGTATGACATCTATGACGAAAGTATGATAGATATATTCTACTCTGGATATCTACAAGAAGTAGAAAATGGTATCACTAACAGACCCAAGGTGGATTACATCACAGCCAATAACAGATTAGCACAAAGAATAATAGCCAAAGACATTCAATTGAATTTTCAAACCAAGGAACGATTCTATCTAATAGATGAGCACCTACTACTGCTCTATCCTACTAAAGAATCATTAGAATACAAGGTATCCAAACCCATAGACTTGCTAGTACTTTCCAAAGCGTCTTATAAGAATCTTGAAAAGTTTGCAGAACACTATGAGATCAGACTTTTGGTCCTTGATGGAACTCTTAATAAAGAAAAATATAGACTGGAAAAGATAGCAAATAAATATAAGATTCCTTTTCGTGCTGGCACACATCCTTGGTTTCCTCCGTT
>CAZKXO010000033.1:4457-18513 GCA_964556525.1 uncultured Saprospiraceae bacterium | reverse complement strand
CAACAGGAATATCGTTATCATTCCAAATTATAGAGTTTGAGATTTCTAGATTTGTTTTTCTGATATGCATGGATGCTTTGTTATTGGCCAGCGTACAATTGTAGATATTAAGATGGCTGAGACCACTAAGGTTTTCTGACATGACAGCATAGGCACTGTTGTTACTTACGACACAGTTAGTTAATGTACATGTTCCTCTTTTGTATACTTCTACGGCAGCATGAATTGTGTTGCTGCTTGTGCTGAAATTATTACTTACCACACATCTGTTAAGATGAGAGATGCTCTGGTCAGTCACACTAGATTGATAAAAGCCTGCACCATCTGCAGCAAGGTTGTTGTCTATTATGCAATCGCTCATTGTAACGTCGACGGTACTATATATCTTAACGCCACCGCCAAAAGAATTCGCTCCTATGCTTTTGTTATTGGATATAATTGTAGAGTCTACATGTATAAAGTAATGTGGGCCGAATCCGTCTATCGATAAGCCTCCGCCATCCTCACGATTACCAATAATAAGATTTTCTGAAATTGTAGAATTTTTAATGCTTACAACAGGAGTCTGAGATCCTGTAAAATTAATGCCATGCCAATACATGCTTAATCCACCTCCTTCGGCATGCGACGTTCCTCTACATTGATTACTGTCAAAGTTGCAAGATTCTATCATGACGTCTCCACTAAGTCTCAAATATACGCCACCACCTACTGCTCTTCCTGTTACATTGATGAAGTTATTTGTAAACTGGCAAGAACTAATCAGACCACTATAATCAATGAGATATAAGCCAGCACCAGTTCCATCTACTCCTGTTATGATATTGTCCCTAATAACCAAATTTTTGAAATTGGCCCTCGTGCTAGTCGCTATGATGCCGGCACCTAATTCATCTTCAGTATGTCCATTTTGTATTGTGAAACCATCTATAGTTGACGCAGCACTCAGAGAATTCATGACAATTACTCTATCCATCATACCACCGTCTATAATAGTCTCTGTAGGACCATTTAGGCTTTTGAGATATAAATTTTTTCCTTTAGGCCAGACGATATTTTCATTATAAGTGCCAGGTGCTACTAGTATTGTATCTCCGTTACTTGCCTTGTTCATGACAGCTTGGATAGAACTATAGTCCTGGGGAACGAAATATGTGGTAGTGTCCTGAGCCAAAAGAGTTGATGACATCAAGATGCCAAGAATGGAAGTTGTTATAAGTTGTTGCATCTGTGTAAGATAACAATTTCTTTGTTGCTGCATCATTTTTTATGACAAATAAAGAGGCAATGGATCTGAGGTGTGCCATCTGAATATTATTCTCTATTCACATTTATTCTGATGCTATATAGTTCTTTTAAATTTTCCAAGTTCTATGAATAGATGAGAATATAAATCCTCTCAAGCCAGACAGGCAGATTGCACATAAAAACGATAAACAAAGCAAGATTTAGATTCACTCTATTTTTTTTGCGCCAAAACAATAGAGTGAGCAGTAGAGGAAGCCAATTCAATCCGATATACATAATCCAATAAGGACCTATGGCTCGAGAGAAAAATGAAAATTGCTCAGAGGCATAACCAGCATAGATAGCTACCGCTATTTGTATTAAATGAGATGTGAGCAATAGTGTACTTAGTAAACAAAATATTAGATTGGCAATATTTATCTGCCTTTCATAATTTTCTTTTCTAGTTCTCAATAGCTTAATTGTTATGAACCAAATAAGCATAGCGAGGGCCAGAATAGACAACAGCCTACCTGTTATGTAATATATAGGATTGATGGTTGTTTGCCATCCAGGTGTAAGATCAAACATAACCGTTTGTTTTGCCAGAACTAAGACTAGCCAGTCACAATGACTAAGATGCTAACCTACAATAATAGGGTTTTATTAAAGATAATAATTACATACAACTTCTTGATTGGCCTGCACCTAGGCGGAATAAAGACAACCTTCGACTGGTCCGACCCTAGCACAACATTCTCACCATATAGCCTTAGTTTTAAGGCAAATATTGAGCTTAGCCTTTGTCATACCTCTCTAAAATATTTTCTTACTCAAAGTGGACTATACTGTCAGCTCTGATGGGTCTTCTATTGCAAGTAGTACTTTATCTCCTGATTGCCAATAAAGTAGACCCAACAGACTTGGGTCATTATTTTCTGGCTTCTTTGATGGTTTTTATTCCTTTAGGAATTATAGACTATAGTTTCTCGAGTTCGTTGATTCATGAGGAAGCACCCGAGACGCATAACTACACGGCCGTTTTTTTCATCAATCTGAAATTGGCTGTAGTTCTTGTTTTGTTGGGAGGAACAGTTTTGCTGGCTATGTCCTTATACTACGACAAGTCTATCTTAATCTATTATTTCTTGTTGCTTACACCTGTAGTGTTCATAATGGCATATGTCTCGGTAGAAAATGCTGGCCTTCGAAAAAATCTGAGAATGAAGTCGTTTTCTCTAATAGAGCTGGTTTCTTTATTGATTTCATTTGCAGTGACTGCTATCTTGCTAGTTTTTAATTGGGGAGTTCTAGCAATTATAATAGGCAAATTGGCCAAGCATCTTTGTTCTGCTGCAGCACTGAATAGAATAGCAGGTTACCTGGATCTCTCTGCCAAGCCATCACCTGCGGTTAGACAAAAGCATTGGGAGTATGGTCAGTATATAGTGGCAGAAAAAAGTGTGAGCTCAGGACTGTCGCAGTTAGACAGTTTTATAATTCATCACTTCTTGGGGGCTGAGGTTTTGGGAATATATGATTTACTAAAACGTATGGTGGTCAGACCGTTTGTGCTGGTCTATGGGGCCATCGAGCAGGTCGTCTTTCCTCTGTTGTGTAGACCTGAAAATAGAGCTAACTATGCTAAGCTTTTCGGTAGCTTTATTCGGACCAACTATATCTTCTTTCTTGCACTGCTGGGCTTACCACTGACTACATGGATTTTGCAGTTTTTTCCAGAACCTTACCAAGAATACGATCACATTTTCCAGCTGATTATACTCTTAGCCATCTCTATGATGGTGTTCAATCCAGTAGATATTGTCGCCTACAGTCTGGATAAAACCAAACGCTACTTCTACTGGATACTGAGTTACAGTCTTGTACAGATGGTGCTAATGGTAATTGCTTTGCAACAGGGTCTGGAAACATTTATAACAGTCATGATTTTCTACAATTTGATAACTTATATGCTTAGCTATTTTGTTATTGTGGATAAAGAGACCAAAGTAAGTTTTTGGAGTTGGAGCCAGTTGGCTCTATTTGGTCTGATAGTTACAATTTGCTTTACTTTGATAACTAATTAATACAGTTGCGACTACTTCTCATCATTTCTCAGTACAATCCTTCTCAGACACCTAATACGCTGAGGTGGCAGCCTCTTGCAAGGGAGTTTAATAAGAGAGGCGTTGCTGTTACTGTATTGACCACACTGCATACTGGTCGTGAGCAGAAGGAAATAGAAGAAGGCATCACCATCTATAGAGCTGGCCATAATACCTTATTGGATAAATGGTATAATCTCCGCAGTGCCAAGCGCAGAAGAAATGTTGCCAACCAAGGCTCTGACCAAAGTGGTTTGCTGCGTTCTGTTACAGAAAAACTGATAGATAAGACTTGGCGCAAGAATTATTGGCCTGATGGGAGTCAGCTCTTCCTGAAGCCCGGTATAAGCACTGGTCAGCAAATTGTCGATGATGAGCAGATAACACATATCATTTCTGTGGGCCTGCCCTTTACTTGTCATTGGATAGCGAGAACGCTAAAAGAACAGAATCCTGCACTGCACTGGCATATGGATATACAAGACCCCTTTTCCTACTCTAAAGAGTTTTGGGTCAATAATTTCTCTAAGTATGCAACGAAAAATAAGAAAGCCGAGGCAGAAGCTTTTGACCTAGCAGACAGCATCTCAGTTACCAATACTAGAGCCAAAGAACACTACGATGCCTTATTTCCTTCATCATCAGCAAAATTAGGCGTCATTCCGCCTTGTTTTCACAATGAATCTTATGAGAATAGTTACAATATGATTCTGTTTTCTGAGAAAATTCATCTTGGATACTTTGGATCCTTCTATAATGGTGTCCGATCTCCAGAACTGTTCCTTAAGTTTCTCAGCTTTCTGAACAAGCAAGACGAAAGCCTATTCGATAGGGTGCAATTTCACTTTGTGGGTCAGCTCGATGGAGCATCTTCAGCTATGATAGACAGCTTTCCTGAGCTGAGAGGAAATTTGATTCTACATGGATTCAAAAGTAGAGCAGAGACCTTGGATGCTATGTCACAAGTAGATATCCTGATAAATTTCGGCAATACCACCGATTATCATCTGCCCAGCAAGGTCGTAGATTATCTCTATATGAATAAGCCCGTGCTCAATCTTTGCGCTACCGAGCAAGACAGCACTAAAGCGTTTCTGACGAGTAAGACAGAGCTAATGAATTTACATCTTGATGCCTACAAGTTTGAAACACAGACGCAGTCCTTCCTGGATTTTGTACTTAAGAAGAGAGCAGCGAGCCAACCAGATATCGAGAAGGTGGCTGCCTATTCTACTATTACTATCGCTGACAGCTATTTGGCTGGTCTGGGCTAGTAATTCACTATCCATAGCAAATTTTGTTTTGACAATAAAAATATTGCCAAAGTAACTTGACAATGAAATGATTGTTAAAACCCCCACCGAAGTAAAACTGTCTACGATCTAGTAGAGAAAGTGAAGCAGAAAAACAAGTTCTATAATTCATAAAAAAAGGCCTTAACCTAAGCTAAGACCTTTGTTCGGTGGGCGATGAGAGACTCGAACTCCCGACCCCCTCGGTGTAAACGAGGTGCTCTGAACCAACTGAGCTAATCGCCCGAAATAACCACTTCCTTCGAAGGGAACGCAAATATAGATGCACAGTTGCCGACTTGCAAATTCTAAAGCAAAATATTGCAAGTATTTTAGTAGTATGAAAGAAAAGAATCCTTGGAAAACATTGTCGTCTAAATCTGTCTACAGCAATCCATGGATAGAGTTGTATCATAATGAGGTCATAACTCCAGGAGGCTCTGAGGGCATCTATGGTAAAGTCCACTACAAAAACATTGCAGTAGGCGTCATCCCATTGGATAAAAACTACAATACCTGGCTCATAGGTCAGTACCGCTACCCCTTAGACATATACAGCTGGGAGATTCCTGAAGGAGGAAGTCCAGAAGGTACTGATCCACTCTTTTCTGCCCAAAGAGAGCTGAGGGAAGAAACGGGTCTGTCAGCGGCGGCCTGGCAAGAAATTATGTGTTTGCATACCTCCAATTCTGTCTGTGACGAAGTGGCCTATCTCTATATAGCCAAGGATCTTACTCTAGGAGAGGCTGAACCAGAAGACACTGAGGATCTAAAGCTTAGAAAATTACCTTTTGAAGAGCTGGTGCAAATGGTTCATGCTGGAGAGATTACCGATGCGATGTCTGTTGCTGCCATACTGAAAGTAGATTGGATGATAAAAAACAATTTGGCTTAAGAATGAAAGATTATTATGGACTTCTAGGTGTCGGCAGAGATGCTACAGCCAAAGAGATAAAGAAAAATTACAGAATGCTTGCAGTAAAGTATCATCCGGATAAAAACGATGACCCAGATGCTCCTACGAAGTTCATGGCTATAACCGAAGCCTATGAAATCCTCAGCAAGAAAAATAGTAGAACGAAGTACGACCTCTTTGTCTGGGAGCAGCTAAAGCGTAAGACCGCAAATGAAGACCCTTATGACTATGAGGTAGTCGTACCACCACACGAAAGTACACGTACCAGACGTAATAAAGCACAGAAAAAAAGGAGTGAAGTCTACCACAAAGAGGAGTCGACAGCTAAAAAAATTGTCCATCTTATAGCAGAAAGTGGCTATATAGTCTCTAGATACTACTTGCATGTTATAGGTCTCACTCTAGCAGTGGTCATCTTAAATTCCGTAATCTCACATCTCAGACCAGCCTTTGATGAGAATCTGATACGGGGTATATTTCTTCTCATTATCATCTCCGCAATAGTTTATACCATTTTTATCATTTGTAAAAATGCCTTCCTGGATTATGCCAAAGACCTAGAAGTGTTTTCGTTTTTTTACAAGCTATCTAAACTTTCCGCAACAGTCTATACACTGGCAATTTTTGCCATCGTTCTGTCTTTTTATTTGCTTGTCTTGATTAAGCAATTCTCCTAATGTGAGCTAGGACAGTAATGATAGTAATTCATTTATTTTTCTTAGATATCTAAAACTTTCCTTACCATCCAGATACTCAGCAAGATATTCTTGCTCGCTCTGTCCAGGTGTAGGGATGAGGTAAGCACCTATGCCTAGATGGACATAATCCATGATAGAAGTATAGCCAGATCTGCTCACTATGGCTTTTGATTGTAGTAGTATCTTGTTGATTTTCAGACTGTTAGCTAGGTGATGGATGGTCCAATTTGTAGGAAGTGTCCGAGTAGGTGCAGCTTTAGTACCTCTGATAAGGCAGATTTGCTTATCGGAGCTACTCAGAAGTTTTATGAGTTGAGTTTCTAGTTTAGTTCTTGCTGGCTCAGGGCCAGAAAGTATGACAGCGAGATCAAATATTTTTTTCTCATCTGTTATGAGGTCTTTTTTAAATCTTGATAACTTCCCTAGATATCTGACCTTTTTGACTTTAGAGTTTTGGCTGAGGATACCGGATAAGCTGTGTTCTGCATCATCAGGCACCCAGCATTCATCAAAATTGTTCAGGAAGAATCGATTGCCTTTTTCTAAGAAATATTTGAGTATTGGATTGGAGCTGAGAGGATTGAGCTGATGTGTAATAATCACTGAAGGAACCGACTCACTTCTAAATCCAAAACGGCTGTCCGAGATGACCATGTCTGCCTTGAGTTCTTTGACTAGGGCTCTACATTCTTGATGTTCTCTTTGTATGGCCTTGCTTACATTGAGACTATTGCTGAGCATTATCATGGCAAGAGAGGAGTAGTTATAGCGTACCATATAGGCAGTAATAGTAGACGATGGCAGCTGAGGAAACTCTTTTTGTAGTAACTCCAGAGCAGCCCCATCACTAGCGATATGGACTTTTTTGCCTTGGCTTATCAGCTCTTGTATGATAGGGATACTTCTAGCAGCATGACCAAGACCCCAGTTGAGTGGAGCAACTATTATTTTTTGGACTTGCTGTGGTATCAGCAGTGAGACCACTACTCAGGATTGAGTCTTATCTCATCATTGAACTTATTCATAAACTTAAATTGTGTTATGTGCAGTTCTGGATCAGATACCAATTTCACCCATTTCTTATAATTCATAAACCATTTCATCTGACGTGTAATCAGGCCATTCTTAAAGTAAGTATATAACAATGGATTGACCCGTAAGGTGATATTGGCATTGGGGTAAGTCTCTATGATAAACTTCAGAGATCTTTCTATATCGTCTGGCAATAGCTCTGCAGGCTCTATCTTACCTGAGCCACTACAAGATGGACAGACTTCTGTGGTATTTATCTTGAGTTCGGGCTTTACTCTTTGTCTTGTGATCTGGATGAGACCGAACTTACTGAGCGGAAGAATCGTATGCTGAGCCCGGTCGCCATTCATAAATTCTTTCATCTTGCTGTAGAGAATGTTCTTATTCTCTTTATTACGCATATCTATGAAATCGATGATGATGAGACCTCCTAAATCTCTCAGTCTCAGCTGTCTAGCGATCTCTCTGGCTGCTTCTATATTGACCTTAAGGGCACCAGTTTCTTGGTCCTTGTTCTGAGATTTCGGTCCACTGTTTACATCTATGACATGCATAGCTTCTGTATGCTCTATAACCAAGTATGCCCCACTGGACATCGTAGGTGTCTTACTGAAGCTTGATTTTATCTGTTTGCTGATCCCATAATGGTCAAAGAGTGGTTTCTTCCCTTTGTAGTGGCTGACTATTTTGGCTTGGGCAGGCGCGACGTTCTGTAGGTAAGATTTTGCATCTGAGAAAAGTGAGGACTCATCTATAACTATTCTATTAAAGGAGTCATTCATGATATCTCTTAGGAATCCTTTGGTCTTATCTACTTCACTCAATACTTTTCTAGGGGATTTAGATTTTCCCAGTTCTTCAGTAATTGTCTTCCATTTTTTGGTCAGATTACTGATTTCGTCATGTAGATCAGCGACTTTTTTGCCTTGCGCAGCTGTTCTGATGATAATGCCAAAGTGCTTAGGCTTGATGCTTTCTACGAGGACTTTGAGTCTTTTACGTTCATCAGCATTGGTGATTTTTTTGGAGACTGAGACATTGTTTTTGAAAGGTGTCATTACCATAAATCTGCCTGCCAGAGTAATCTCACAGGTCAGTCTTGGTCCTTTAGTAGAGATAGGTTCCTTTAGAATCTGTACCAAACAAGGCTGGTTTTTTCTAAAGACTCTATCTATTTTTCCATTTTTTTCATTTTCGGGCTGGATCTGAAATTGTTCCAGTAACATCCCTTTCATCTGTTTTTCTAGGGCGAGGGTCGTATATCTCTGTACAGATTTTATTTGAGGCCCAAGGTCGGTATAGTGGAGGAAAGAATCTTTCCTTACACCGACATCCACAAAAGCAGCATTAAGGCCGGGCCTTAACATCTTGGTATAGCCGAGAAAGATATCACCAACGGAAAATTGACTATCTGTCTGCTGAGTATGAAGCTCTACAAGCTTTCTATCCTCTAATAAGGCTATTTCTACTTCAGTGGGAGTTGATTTTACTAATAACTCCTTTTCCAAAGTCTTATGTTTTTGTTCAGGACCTGTAGTTTATAGATTGCTTGGGAATAAAACCCTAGGGAAAGGCCTTAGCTACTTTGGAAACTTTGTGATAGTACTACTCATGGGAGCACCACAGAAATCCTGATGTTTTTTAATATTAGAAATAAGGCGAAGACCGGGCTAACCCAGTCTTCGCTATGTTATTTCTTCTTTTTGTGTCTGTTTTTTCTAAGTCTCTTTTTTCTCTTGTGAGTAGAGATCTTATGTCGTTTTCTTTTCTTACCGCAGGGCATATTTTGAATTTATTTGTTATTACAATGTTTTTGGGCCTCCATAGCCAGTGCAGATTCTCCCTTCTGGGTCAGTGCCTCTGCGAGCATACAATGGGCTTCCCTAAAAGTGGGACGAAGTTCTATAACTTTTGTCAATCTTTCAACTGCTTTGTCATATTGACCAGTTTTCAAGGATAATCGGCCTAATTGCATCAAAACTGGGATGTTTTCGGGATGTTTCTTATTCATATCCACTAACATCATGATACCTTTCATCGGATTATCTTGTACTGGCGCTTCCACATAAGTCAGTGCCAGATTTATTTCATTGTCTAGGTTTTCTGGATTGAGAGATAAGGCCTTTTCTAAGGCAAGTCTACTTTTAGCAATGGCATGTTTCCGCTCATTGCTTTCTTCCAGATTTTGAGCTGCAATAGAATAAGTGGTTCCAACTAGGCCCCATGAGTCTTCATCATCTTTGATTTCAGCTATTTGTTCTGCAAAGTGGCCAGAAATCAATGGTTGGCCTTCTTTATACCAGATAGAAGCAGCTTTACTAAGATAATCAACCTTCTCGATATCAGATTGTGAAAGACCGATTTGTTCTTCCAGCTCGCTTAACTGTACTTGAGCAGTGGAGGATAGCTTTGGAACGGCTTCGTTGATGATTCTATTGATACTTATTAGTTCAAACTTCTGGCTTCTTGACTTTTCAAGAGCCTTATGATCAGAAGATTTTGTATCACAACCTAGGTAAAGGGCTAAAAATAGCCCAACAAAACAAGTAATTGTCAGTAATTGACCCTTACTCAGCATTAGAGTCTACGCCATTACTTTCTTCTGGTAATGCGGATACCTGCTCTTTTACTTGGTCTACAAAAACTTTTGCAGGCTTAAATGAAGGGATGTAGTGTTCTGGTATTTCTATAGCCACATTCTGCTTGATGTGCCTTCCTATCTTCTTAGCTCTTTTCTTGATCACAAAAGATCCAAAGCCTCTTATGTATACGTTTTCTCCAGAGGTCAATGAAGTTTTAACCTCTTTGAAAAACTCTTCCATGGTAACTAATACATCCACTTTAGGAACGCCTGTTTTTTCGGAGATAACGGCTACTAAGTCAGCTTTTCTCATTTTGTCGTAAATTATTGATTAGTAAGTGATTACGAGACCTTTTTTATCAAGGGTGGGCAAATTTCGCAAAAAATATTGTTTCAGAAAATAAATCACCTTCTTTTTTAAAATTGATTCTAGACTCAGCATTAAAAATAGTTAAATGTCTCTGTTTCAACTATATATACGCTGAAGATATTAATTACACCGAAATTCGCTTAGTTTCGTGATTCTTAATTCGAATCCTAAAAGACCTAAAACCTAATTTATATATGATTTATTCCATGACAGGCTTCGGAGAAGCATCCCGCGAATTCGGGAAGAAAGTCTATCGTATAGAAATCCGATCCCTAAATGGAAAAAATACTGATCTGCGTTTTAGATCCAATACAAATCTGAGAGATAAGGAATTGGCACTTAGGAAACTTATAACTGAACTGGGTACGAGAGGAAAGTTTGATGTCAATCTTACCATAAGTTCTGAAGGAGAAGAAGATTCTCAATTAAATACAACCGTCATGGAACGGTACTATAAAACCCTAACAGAATTTGCAGAAGACAAAGACTTACCTAAAGGTGATATCCTTCAGACTCTGATCAGATTACCTAATGTGGTCCAGTTAGGTGAGGAAGAAATATCAGATGATGAGTGGAAAATTATAGCTGAGATGACCAAAGAGGCTATGGCCATGCTGACCAAGTTTAGAAAAGTGGAAGGTAATTCCTTAGATGAGGATCTAAGGAAAAGGGTAGCAGGCATAGAAACTTCACTAAAAGAAATTGGTCAGTTTGAAAGTGATAGGATAGAAGCCATTAAGGAAAGGATAAAGAAAAATCTCAGTCAGCATCTCGCAGATCAACAAGTAGATCAGAACAGGTTCGAGCAAGAAATCTTGTTTTATTTGGAAAAGCTAGATATCAACGAAGAACAAGTGCGCCTGTCACAACATTGCAGTTTCTTTCTTGAGGAACTCAATGCCAAGAAAGTACAGAAAGGCAAAAAACTAAATTTTATCAGCCAGGAAATGGGTAGAGAGATAAATACATTAGGTGCAAAAGCACAAAACTCTGATATTCAGCAACTTGTGGTAAGGATGAAGGATGAGCTTGAGAAAATAAAAGAACAAGTGCTTAATACCTTATAATATCAAAACACTAAGTGGTCCATATGATATGATTGTGTTTACTGCACCTTCTGGTGCAGGCAAGACGACCATCGTCAGGCACCTACTCGCAAAATACAAGGAACAGTTGTCATTCTCGATCTCGGCAACTACCCGCGCAAAGCGTCCAAATGAAGAGCATAGCAAGGATTACTATTTCTACAGTAATGAAGAGTTCAGACAAAAGGCTGCCAATGATGAATTTATAGAATGGGAAGAAGTCTATTCGGACAGATTCTATGGTACACTTAGATCAGAAGTAGACAGAATCAAAGCTTTAGGGAAAAAAGTCGTCTTCGATATAGAAGTTAATGGAGCCCAAAATATCAAAGACAGATATGATGAGCGATGCCTAGTTATCTACGTAAAACCACCTTCTTTTAGAGTCCTGGTCCAACGTCTCACTAATAGAGGCACAGAGAATCCTAAAAGCCTTGCCAAAAGGATAAAACGTATCAAGAAAGAGCTGCTTTTTGAGAATACCTTTGATACAACCTTGCTCAATGATGTTTTGGAAGAAACTCTGGCCGAAGCGGAACGAATTGTGGAAACTTACGTTTTAGAGACTACAAGCAATGATTCAACAAAGTAAAACAACAGAAGGCGTAACCATTTCCATCTCTTCATATTATGAAGAAGGTTCTTCACGTCCACTGAATCAATATTTCGCTTTCTCCTATGTCGTAGAAATTGAGAACAACAGCATCTTCGAAGTGCAGCTACTCCGGCGCTACTGGATCATCCGCGATGCCAATAGTGATGTCAAAGAAGTAGAGGGTGCAGGAGTAATAGGAAAAACTCCTATTCTCAAGCCTGGAGAGATACATACTTACTCTTCTTGGAGCCCTTTAGCCACTCCTATAGGAAAGATGGCCGGCTATTATACTATGAAGCGTCTTATGGATGGGAGTACATTCAAAGCCTATATTCCCGAGTTTCAGCTGGTTGCGGACTATCTAAATAACTAGTCTTTTCTATACCCCAGTTGAGCATAAAAAATCTACAAACAGGATCTTTCTGAGTAAGATTTCTTGGTGGTTTACCGACAATTTGGCTCTATTCAAATCTCATTTCTGTACTTTTTTGAATTTTTTTTCTACTTAGAAATTAACATAAATAACTGATAACAAGAGTATTACGCATATTGCTATATTTATATATTAGAATTATTTGTAATACGTAGGGGTAGAGAACTCTAGCTCTTGTCCTATTACTGTTAAAGTACCTTTTCGCAAGACCGAATTTTCCAAATACCTCATTTCGGGGCGGTCCACTATTCTTTTTTAAAAATTAAATTCTTAAACCGATGATTCGACATCTATTGGGATGTCTTATACTAATGTGTATAAGCACCATCTCGTATTCACAAGTTTGTGATGGTCCTTTAACAGTAACGATAGAAGGTTCTACATCTTTAGAGCCTTTAAACGTAAGCTGTCCAGCTCAGCAACCAACCTGTAATGTTCTTAGCGGCCCTTTAGATGGCGGCATAGATGTTACAGTAACAGGAGGTTCTCCTGGATTTACTTATTCTTGGACTATGGATGGCACAGCGCTATCTGATGTAACCGAGGACCTTTCTAATTTAGGTGCAGGTTCTTATACAGTAACTGTAACCGACGTTAACAACTGTACCGGAGAATGTACGGCACTAATAATGGAACCTACTCCGGTAGAAGTTGTTGGTACCCCTACAAATCTTGATTGTAATGATGCCAGTGGTGCTCCTTCAGGTGAAATCGATATCACTCCAAGTGGTGGTCAGGGTACATCTGAAGCAGATTATACCTATAACTGGGAAACTGCTGATGGCGGCGGTCTTGTAACTACAGATGGAGATCAGACAGATCTCGAAGCAGGCACCTATGATGTAACAGTATCCGACTCCAATGGATGTACGGCTGTTGCTAGTTTTACACTTGACGAGCCTACACCAGTAGAGGTAACAGGTGACATTGAGCATCTTACTTGTAATGCATCTAATGGACCACCAGATGGTGAGATAGATATCACGCCAAGTGGTGGACAAGGTACTGCAGAAGGAGATTATACTTATAACTGGGACACTGGAGATGGCGCTGGTCATGTAGTAGATGCTGCAGATCAGGCTGGTCTTACAGCTGGCACCTATGATGTAACAGTAACGGATGGAAATGGCTGTACAGCTATTGCTAGCTTTACACTTAACGAGCCTATCAATATCAATATCCTAGCAAATACAATAGACCTAGAATGTAATGATGCTAGTGGTGAGCCAGATGGAGAAATAGACATAACAGTAACAGGAGGAACACCTGGATATACCTACAACTGGGAATCTACAGACGGCGCTGGTCATGTAACTAATGATGAAGACCAGATGCAACTTGAAGCAGGTACCTACAACCTGACGGTAACAGATGCCAACGGATGTACAGAAGTGGCAAGTTATCTACTTACAGAACCTGATGCAGTCCTAGTAACTGGGGATACAATAGACCTTGATTGTAACTCAGCCAGTGGTGCTGCAAATGGAGAGATAGATATTACAGCAAGTGGTGGTCAAGGAACTTTAGAAGGAGATTATACTTACGCGTGGACAACAGGTGACGGAGAGGGATTGGTTGTAGATCAAGCAGATCAGACAGGTCTATCAGCTGGAACATACGAAGTATTAGTAACTGATAGCAACGGCTGTACATCTACAGCAAGCTTTATGCTTGATGAGCCTACACCAGTAGAAGTAGCAGAGATTTTAGATCAGCCAGATT
>CAZKXO010000033.1:0-4357 GCA_964556525.1 uncultured Saprospiraceae bacterium | reverse complement strand
TGTACAGTAATAGCTACGTACATGCTTGATGAGCCTACACCAGTAGAGGTAGCAGGTGATATAATGAACCTGGATTGTAATGATGCAAGTGGTGTTCCTTCAGGTGAAATAGATATTACACCAAGCGGTGGACAAGGTTCATCTGAAGCCGATTATACTTATGAGTGGACGACAGATGATGGTGATGGATTATCAGTAAATGATGCTGATCAGACAGATCTTGAAGCTGGAACCTATGTAGTAGTTGTTACAGATGCGAATGGATGTACTGCTTCTAACAGCTTTACGCTTACAGAACCTACACCAGTAGCAGTAACTGCAGGGTTGACTCAGTTGACCTGTAATGCAGCTAACGGCCCAGCAAATGGTGAGATTGATGTAATGCCAAGTGGCGGTCAAGGAACTACAGATGGTGACTATACTTATATGTGGGAAGCATCTGATGGTGGATCTGGATTAAATCCTACGGAAGGAGATCAGACAGAACTGACCAGAGGTACTTATACGGTAACTGTTACAGACGCTAACGGATGTACAGCAGTAGGATCATGGGATCTGACAGAACCAGAAATCATATCTATACTAGGAAATACTACAGACTTGGATTGTAATGATGCAAGTGGTGACCCAGATGGAGAAATTGTTTTAACTGTCACTGGAGGAACACCAGATTATACTTACGTATGGTCTACAACTGATGGCGACGGTTTGGTGACAACGGAACGAGATCAGACAGGATTGACAGCTGGAACATATACAGTACTCGTAACTGACTCTAATGGTTGTACACAAATGGAAAGCTATACACTTTCAGAGCCAGATGCAGTAGAAGTATCAGGTGTAGTAACACCACTACTATGTAACGCAATGAGTGGAGCACCTACAGGTGAAATAAATATCACAGCAACAGGTGGTCAGGGTACCGCAGAAGGAGATTATACTTATGTCTGGATGACTGTAGATGGTAGCGGATTAGAGATTAATGGAGCGGATCAGACAGGTCTTAGTGCAGGTACTTTTATTGTAGTCGTAACCGATTCTAATGGCTGTACAGATACAGACACATGGACTCTTGGAGAGCCGGATGCAGTTGTATGTACGGTGGCTAGTCCTGTAATAGGCGTAGGAGGAACAAATATCCTTTGTGCTGGTGAAACAGGCACTATAAATGTAACAGCATCAGGTGGAACAGCACCTTATGAATTCAGTATAGATGGAGGAGTAACAACTCAGACAGACTCTTCTTTCGAAGTGACTGCAGGAGATTACACTGTTACAGTAATAGATGCGAATGGTTGTGAGTCTACTTGTGATGTTACAGTAACAGAACCTGCACCATTATCAGGTGGTACTTGTGTACTAGATGATGAATGTCAACTAAATGTAGGAGAGATAGAAGTATCCGCTGAAGGAGGCGTGGGACCTTATGAAGTAACATGGACTTCAGCTACAGGTGGTACATTAAATGAGACAAGTCAGACAATCAACACTGATGGCGGATCTGTAACATTTACAGGTGCCCAAGGTGGTGAGACTTATGAGTTCTCTCTTGTGGATGCTAACGGTTGTCAACTGTAAAACTAACGGTAGCCGATACTACTCATAACAAATATTACCTAAGTGAAACTACTATTTAGCATAATAATATTCATGATATCATATTCATATGGTTCAGGGCAGGCACTCTGCTCTGGACCACTGAATGTGACTGTCGAAGGATCACTGACTGGTGTACCAATGACAGTTAACCACTTTAGCTATGATATCTTTTGCCTTGGACTAGATGAGGGGGCAATAGAGCTTATCATAGATGGAGGATCTCCAGAATTTAGTTCTGTATGGAACACTGGAGAGGTCTCTAATGAGCTGGTAAATCTGGAAGCTGGTGAATACACAGTCACTATTACTGATCGCAATAATTGTAAAGACACCTTGTCTATAGCAATAGAGGAAATACATCCTCTGACTAATGACATGATTCTTGTCGAAGAAGATGGTTGTGGTGTTTGTTCTTTAAGTGATAGTATATCCTCATTCTTCTATTCAGATATAGATTATATGGTATATATAGAAGATGTAGCAGATGGTAAAGATTTGGGTGAGTTACAAGTATGTACGCAGTTAGAAGACGAGCTTATCTATATAGACCAGAGTCCTGCATTGGGAAGATCATGGTGTATAGATAGTGATGAAGGAGGGCAGGCAACTGTCAGATTGTACTTTACAGATGAAGAATTCCAACAGTTAATGGAAGAAGCTTCTGTGCCTTATATAAAGTCAGCAAACTTAATTATCCAAGGATATAATGGTTCAGGAAGTACTCCTGAAGATTTTGATTTGCAATTAACGGTAGGAGATATAAGTCTAGCTTTATTTGACAATATAAATAACGTATGGTCAGTAGAGTTTACTATTGATTTGCCGGGAGGGAATACTTGTTTCTTTATACAGTATATCAGAGATGAAGATCAGAAAACTGTAGATGAACTCACCGAGTTTATAGAAGCTGCAGATTTCAGAATTATACAAAATCCAGTAACAACACATGTACAATTGGATATTAATCACTTGACTTGTGTTCTCAGTGGAAATATATACATCGAAGATGCAATTCAACAATTGGTTTACAAAAGCACATTTGTAGATACCTTCCTAGGTATAGAAACAATAGATGTGCAAGACTATGCTGCGGGTATGTACTTTTTAACTATCGAGTTTCCCAAAGCTAAGATTTCGAAGACTTTCAAGTTTATCAAAGTATCACACTGATAATTCTGGACATTGGAAAACGTAAAAAACATATCGCTAGATCTTCAAGTTTTGTTTAGAGTATTCGCAATGCTTACTTTTTCTATAGTAAGTGTAGGAGTCTTAACCTCTCAATGTGTGACGACTTACCCTAATCAACAGAGTTTTGAAGGTTTTTTAAATAACTGGACTCAGTCTACTTCTGACGATTTTGACTGGACCTGGTTAAATGTACCTACCCCTACTACTGGGACAGGGCCATCATCAGCTATACATGGTAATTACTTTTTGTATGCTGAGTCGACAGGAAATAACGGTACCGCTGCTATAGAAGTTTGTGTAGATCTATCTGGAAGATGTGCATCAGAAATCGAATTTGATTACCATATGTATGGAGCCAATGTAGGTAGTCTGAATTTGGAAGTAAGTACTGACTCTGGAATTACCTGGACCAGTTTGTGGTCTGAAAATGGTGATCAAGGAGACAACTGGTATGTAAGATCTGTCGAGCTTAGTTCCTACGCCAATACGACTATTATGCTCAGATTTGTGGCACAGAATAGTGGTGACCTGGGAGACATTGCCTTAGATAATGTAAGGATAAGAGGTATTCAAGATCCACAAATTACTTTTGTTGGAACAAATGATCCTACTTGTGAAGAAAGTAACGGGTCTATTAATGTGAATTTCAATAATGTAGCCAACGTAGATAGTATTCAGTTTTCAGTTGATGGCGGATTGACTTGGACAGCAACTGTGGCTGACGAAGCAGGCTTCTTTCAGATTGAGGATTTAGGTCCAAGAACTTATAACCTGTGGGCCAGACATCAGAATCTAGAGGTTTGTGAAATGGAGATAGGTGACCAGGTGTTAGTAAATCAACCAACTACTCCTGCTTCGATTAACTTATCTCAAACAGAATTCTGTCTGGATGACCCCACTTTCGTTTTAGATGGTGGTGCACCAGCAGGAGGAAGTTATACAGTAGATGGCAGCTTTTCGGGAGTTGTAACTCCAATGAATCTTGGAGCTGGAACTTATAGTGTTGGGTATGTATTTAGAAACTCCATAGGTTGCGAATCAATAGCTGAACAGATTATTACTATTTACTCTTTGCCGGCAATAAATTTTGTACTAGACGACAATCAATTATGCAGTACAGAAAGTATTACACTTACTGAAGGTATTCCATCTGGAGGAACCTATAGTGGAGTAGGGGTGACTGGAAACGTATTTGATGCAGCAGTTTCAGGACTAGGAACTCATGATGTAACTTATACTTTTACTGACGGAAATGGATGTTCTAATTCTACTACTACATCAGTAACTGTATCTGCTGACCCTACAGTAACATTCAGTTTGAGTGATAATGAGACTTGTGTAACAGAGACTGTTTATGACTTGGCTGGATCAGTAAATCCGTCAGGTGGTACCTTCTCTGGAGCAGGAATTACAGGAAATAACTTTAGTGCTGCAAATGCTGGCGCAGGTACACATACATTGACGTACTCTTATATGGATGCAAATGGTTGTGATAACTCAGCTACTGCAGAGATGATTGTGTATGATTTGCCAGTAGTAACATTTAACTTGTCTAGTGCCGTAGCTT
>CAZKXO010000032.1:0-18690 GCA_964556525.1 uncultured Saprospiraceae bacterium | reverse complement strand
CGTGGCCCAAATTGAACCTACTGCAATAATCCCCTCCTCTTCATCTTTCACTTCTTGTACCAGTGGTTTGTAATCTGCGGGTACTAATCTTGGTATACCACTGGTTTCTTGTAGTGCGCTGACCGAAATATCTCGGCCAAAGACTATGTGCATTTGGCTATCACAGGGTATAGACCCGATCATGAAAAATCCAAATGTGATAAGAATCATCAACCAATATCTGATTCGCTGATGTTTGGTGAAAGCAAGCACATCGCTTATAAAAGCGGAAAGTTGCTCTCTCGTAACAAAACTGTTGTCACTCATAATAAATTTAATTTATAATGTGTGTACTACAGAAACCTACTTATCAACATATGAGGAAAAACTACTATTGCTGGATACCAGATAGTAATATATCTTTGGGCTACTTGATTTTTATATATTGCAATTAAATGTAATATGTTTATCTTGTAGTCAAGATACCGTCACATGGTGAGGGAAAGCGGAGAGTAGATTAAAGGTGATGCCTTAATTCCACCAGTAATCAAAATCTCCCCGCTTCGGTTCATGTGGTACGGTGTCACCAAAAGCATTCAGAATACTGAGTGCTTTTTTCATTTGCTACCTTTCGTGACACGGTTTGTTAAAAAAATTATTTCAATAAAAGCACTCGTCTGCCGTCATATAACGACGTACCAAAGATACAAATAACATAAATCTAATCAAGCACGCTTAACAATCGCCGCATGTAAATTGCGTATATTACATAAGATATGTAATATATAAGGGAGAATTGAATTTATTATAATGTGTTATTAACTGTCAACCAACTTTTAATGGGTGTGCGGGGTTAATGGCCGCCATTAAAATATTTTGAACGAATATTTTAGGGGATAATTTACCCTCTATATTACCTGAATCTTAAGAAATGTAATGAAGATGTGTGTTTTATTACCCATTAGAAGGGATTTAGAAAAGCTAATGGTTGCGAGACTGCAAAGGTAAATACATTACGATTAAATCCAAGAACTATGGAAGAAAAACTTAAGTTTTCAACTAAAAGGACTCGTACTAAGGATCGTGAGCTCATTAGATATGTGTGGGAGCAAATGCATTCGCTTGAAAGGAAGCATGAAGAATTATATAAAAATGGGGCAATAGATACCCAGAGAAAGAGTCTCGATTTTAATATCATAAAGGTTCACGAGGTTGTAGAATACTTCGTGGGGCTTAGAAACTGGGAGTATAAAAGTTCCCCCAGAAAGATTCGCGGAGTCTATTCAGATATGGTAAAAGTCATGAATGGAGATGAAAACGCTTCTGTTTTGCTTGCTACTATGGATGTCATAAGTTCAGTAGATAAGGAAATCTTTACAACGAGCAAAAAAGCTTTTCAAGAAGCTAGAGCCAAGTCGTTAGATAGTCGAAAAACCGTTGCCCTACTTGGCTCCTCATATCATTTATATTATGTAAAAGAAGAGTCTGGCGGGATGTGTATAGCAAAATGTTGGATTCACATTAAGAGTAATGATAAAGTCACTCTGGTGAGTAGTAACAAGCAATATGATGGTGAGATAACGGAGTACTCCCCTATCATGATAAGGCTACATACTGGTTATGCTTTCAAGAGTCGTATGGAAATATTCTCGCAGACCGAAGTCAAATTTCTATTTATACACTATAGAGAAGGTCATGAGGCTATGTATATAGAAGGTTATCTTATAAGCTATTTATCAGATGGCACGCTTCGCCAAAATAGCGTGCTACTTAAGAAAGCCGAGGAAATTCAGGACAGTTTCACTCCTGTCAAGCCTGATGAATGTGCGTCTATCCAGTATTATACGTCTACTTGGGATAATTTAGATCGCAACATAAGAGAATACTTTTCTAATTATGCCTTAAGCCGATCTGCTACGGCACGAGCCAATTTGTCAAATAGAAATGATATTAAAAAGATTAATGGGCAAAGGCAAATACTTGATCGGCCGTATAAGTACGATATATTTATAAGTTGTCCTGTTAGTCTAATTGATGGTGATATGTACGAAAAGCTGCAAGCTATTAATGAGGGCATAATTAATCTATGTAATGAAAAATTTGGCATTCCATATGACAGAATTCACACACCAGGCACCCATAGATTTGACACTGAGACAACGGTGCTAATACCTTTTGTGGAGAAATCGTTTGGCCAGAGTCGAGACTTTCATGGGGTGAAGGAGAATCTTATGGCTTCGCGAAATTATTTACTCCTGTTGCCTAATGTGAAAACATCATTTGCATTAATGCAAGCCTTTATGGTTGCAGGTGATGGTCATGGAGATAATAAAAAGTTCGTTTTTGTTATCGATGATAAAAATGAACTCCCTGCGATACTAAGTGATAAACATACTACAAAGGACAATCGTGTTTTGGGTAGAATTATAAAAGTTGACTTTAGTAAAGATGCTCAATATATCCTCTCATTTTTAAAGGGAGAGCCATCTGTTTTTAGCAGTCTTTACGAGTGGGAATTACGGAGTCCTGCAATTACAGATTAAGGCCTCTCCTGCCCTATTGATATACTCTTCGAGTGCGGCATTACTTATTCTATTTTGTCATATACGGGAGTATTTATACTACGTATGTCAACCAGATTTTTTGAACGCTCTTGTACTATGGCTAATAGTGGGTATATTTACAGTGCGGAATTGCGGAACTCCGCAGTTGCGGAATTGCGGAACTTTATATACACTTAACTATGATAATTACTATAGCGAGTTTAAAGGGTGGGGTCGGTAAGTCTACAATTACTCAAAATCTAGCAGTGTGTTATGCCCATAAAGGGAATAGGGTAGCTATCGTTGATACTGATACGAACCAAAGCTGTTTAGAATGGATAGAAGATAGAGACGAAAACCTCCCATCTATATTTGTTACTGGTTATCCAGATGGGAAAGCTCTATCTCAGAACATTGCCAATATTAATGATGACTATGATATAGTATTAATTGATGGGACTCCTTCATTAAATGCGATTACCAGTAGAATCATATCATTAGCGGATCTTTTAATAATTCCTGTTAAGGCTGGTTTAATGGATTTGAGGGCAACACAAAAATTTATTGATAGATATGATCAGGCAGTAGAAAATAAAGGGAGTGATATACCAGCATATTTTCTTTTCAATCAATACAAAAAGCGTCTAATTGTTAGCCAGCAAACAGAGGAGATATTGGAATCATCGGAAATAGGCAGTTTAAAGAATAAGCTTGGCGATCGTACAGCTTATGCATTATCGAACGGACAAGGATTAGGAGTGATAGAATACTCTGATCCTAAAGCAAAGGAAGAGGTTATTTTGCTTGCTGATGAGATATATGATATGATAACCGAGTGACAATAGTGCGGAATTGCGGAACTCCGCAGTTGCGGAATTGCGGAACTTTATTTTTATATTTGAGAATATGACTAAAAAAGGATTCAAAAACCCAGTTGCGTTAGGCAAAAAAAAGACGATCAAGAAAAGCTCTGTAAATGTAGAGCAAGTAGAGCAGAGCATTAAAAAGATACACAAACCTAAAACTGAGAAGAAAGAAAAAATTTATAAGACCAGTGTATTACTAGGAGAGAGTCTATATCGAGATGTGAAGAAGAGGGCATTTGATTTGGATTTAAGTATTACTGAATATTTCAGAGATCTCGCAAGAAAGGACTTAGTTTAGTCGTAGCAAATCTTACTATATTTTGGCGATCTATGTGTTACGACTACCTAATTCGAGCATCTGTTTAATAGAGCGTTTAATTAATAATGTATGATAAATCCATCCTTATTCCCAGTAGAGGAGAGTAGGAAAAATAAAACATCAACAACCTTCATTTCTAATATGAAACTACCCGTTCACGGGTGGTTTAGATATACTGCAGGTTTTTCTGCTGAATGGGTTAGAACGGTATTTGATAGCTTCCCCATGGCCACTAACATTTTGGATCCATTCGTAGGGTCAGGAACTGTTCTTTTAGAGGGACAACTAAATGGCAAGCAGACTTATGGTGTAGAGGCTCATAGATTAATACATAAGATCGCTGAGGCCAAGTTATTATGGACGAGTGATATTACTTCTTTTAGAGAAGCATCCGATCTCCTTTTAAGAAGAACTATTAAGTCAAAAATCAAGAAACGAGAATATCCTATACTGTTAAAAAAAATATATCCACTAAAAGCACTAGAAGAGCTTTTTCAGTTAAAGCAAGCTCTGAGCGAGATAGGAGATGAAGTAGGCGAGGATAATAGAAAACTGCTATGGTTTACGATAACATCGATACTAAGAGTATCATCGCCTGCTGGCACAGCACAGTGGCAATATGTTCTACCAAACAGGACAAAATCACGAGTTATTCAACCTCTTTCGGCTTTTAAAAAGAAAGTAGATGATATTATATGTGATATGAACCAATTGCAAGATAAGGAACTAAGTCTTGGAGAATCAAAACTTATAAAAGGAGATGCAAGAACGTTAGATGGTGTGCCTGATAATTCTATAGATCTTGTCGTTACTTCCCCCCCTTATGCTAATAATTATGATTATGCAGATGCTACAAGAATTGAACTTACTTTTTGGCATGAACTTGATAGCTGGGGAGCCTTACAAAGCCTTGTAAAGCCTGATATTGTTAGATCATGTACACAACATGTGGCGCATATAAAGAATGAGGTTGATGAGTTATTTGAGTCACCTGTATTAAA
The DNA here is from genome assembly GCA_964556525.1 of uncultured Saprospiraceae bacterium. Taxonomy (GTDB): domain Bacteria; phylum Bacteroidota; class Bacteroidia; order Chitinophagales; family Saprospiraceae; genus RFSX01. Next base: position 13,982 of record CAZKXO010000032.1, on the reverse strand, counting down.
GCCTATCAAAGAAGATCTGTTTAGACAATTTAGGACTCTTTCAGAAGTAAGACACCGACATGGGGGGAAGAAAAACTATCACTTAATGGCCTTGGCTTATTTTAAAGATCTAGCGGATACATTTGTAGCCTTACGAAGAGTTTGTAGAGAAGAGTCAAATATTTGTTTTGTGATTGGAGATTCAGCACCATATAGTGTTTATCTGCCTGTAGATGAGTGGTTAGGGAGGTTAGCAGTAGGAGCAGGTTTCAAAGAGTATGGTTTTGAAAAAACCAGAGATAGGAATATTAAATGGAAGAATAGAAAGCATAGAGTGCCTTTAAAAGAGGGACGATTATGGATATCTTAAAAAAATGAAATGGCGGTATCTCCATCACATAAATACGGACAGATTATAGGGGAAATGCTTGAGAGAGCGTTTGAGAAATATCTTAAAAACTTTACAGATACAAAGGGACTATATCTAGATACGATAGGTCCGAGAAAAGCAAGGAAGGGAAAGAAAGTTAGTTGGATCGACCTATATGGGAATAAGCATGACTTGGATTTTGTTTTGGAACGTGGAGGGTCAGAAGAGGTAATTGGAGCACCAGTAGCATTTATTGAAAGCGCTTGGCGGAGGTACACAAAACACTCTAAAAATAAGGCTCAAGAAATCCAAGGTGCTATAATGCCTTTAGCAACAAAACATAGTTTCTCCGTTCCATTTTTGGGTGTTGTTTTAGCAGGAATGTTTACAAGTGGAGCTTTAAATCAATTAAGATCCAGAGGGTTTCAAGTCTTATACTTCGACTATGTATCGATTGTAAGGGCTTTTGAAACACATGGAATAGATGTTGCTTTCGATGAAGATACAACCACTGCTAATCTCCATGAGAAGGTGAAGGTTTTACAAGAAATCAAGAATGGCCAAACGATTATTGACACTCTTGTTTCTCAGAATCAGGATATAGTAGATAATTTCTTTTCAGCTTTGGAGAAAAGTATATCGAGATATGTCAGCTCTGTAAATATTCAGCCATTATATGGAATAAATAAAGCCCTTTCGAGTATTAAGGAAGCTATAGAGTATCTTTTGGAGAATGAATTTAAGCAATCTACTTCAAAAGATCTTGTAAGGTTTGAGGTCAAGATTATTTATAACAATGATGATAAAATAGAGGCTCAATTCGAGGAGAAACAAGATGCCATAGATTTTTTGACATCCTATGCAGTATAATAGTAACAAAGGCAATTGCAAAAAACCGATATATTACTAAAATAGGGATGACAAAAAATGACGATGTTACAGAATGAACGTATTGTCGCAGATCAATATGGAATTAGCAATACCTACTTGAATACAATAACAGACCACTCTTTATTTCTGAAATGTGATCGCGTCGATAAGTAATAGGCATTATTTGATATTTTGTAGACTTTAAATGTTCCTATAATTTTTTTCCAATCGACCCTATACACTACTTCAAAGTCTACCTTATCTCGCTTCGCTGTGAACAGTCGATATTTTCCACACTTTGAACCACCACTCGTTGATTGAGCTACGCAAGTCCAATTATGCCCATGAATGTTGGCATCATCTAACCATATAAATTCCTCGTTAGATTTATTAATTTCTTTACCGTGCATATTAAATGAGAAAAAGAAAGGCTCTCTAAAAGGCGTTCTCCAATTTTTAGTCTTTCCTATATAAGTCATTCCTGTAGTATCAGGAATACTTATGCTCCCGCATGAAACCCGTTGAATTCCACAACGAGATCTTGACTCGGCAAGCCCTTCAGTATCATCTGATTTGACAGATGATGTGTGAATAGAATCTCCTGTAATAGAAGGATACTCCATCTCAACCAGATCAATTTTGTCATTTCCTTCTGAAGAGTTAACCTGATTTGTTTTACACCCCATCGATACGACAAGAATTGTAAGGGCTATAAGAGTATATTTCATAGAGTTAATATTATCTCGGTAAGATATATATTCCTTGCTTTAATCAAAACAACTACTTCATTATAAAGATCGAAGAATACTTAAATTTCAGTAGTCAAAATTTAGGATGTTACAGAATGGTTAATAGTGTAACAGAAAACAGATATTATAGAGGTAATTGATAGGGTAGGAGAGAGATAAACGTTTTATTTTGTTACAATACTATACTGTAATGTCACAACCACCAGTTTTTGAGTTATTTACACAGTCAGGTGAACGCAAGTATCTAACACCCGAAGAAAGGCAAGCTTTTGCAAATTTCGCCAAGCTACAAGACAGAGAAACAAGGACTTTTTGTCTTCTCATGAATGATACAGGCGTGAGAATATCTGAGGGTCTTAGTGTGAATGCTTCTAGCATAGACTTAAATCAAAAATGTTTGACTGTTGAAACGCTCAAAAAAAGAAGAAAGGGAGTATATAGACAAATACCATTGTCGGACGACTTAGTAAACGAGCTAAACTTAGTTCATGATCTTAGGGACAAGCAGAAGAGCAACAAAGGACGTAAACTAAAGCTTTGGAATTGGTCAAGGATGACAGGTACAAGGCGTATAGATCGAGTCATGCAACAAGCTAACATACTTGGAGCACAAGCTATGCCGAAAGGCTTACGTCATGGGTTTGCTGTCTGGTGCATCCTGCAAGGTATACCATTGCCAAGCGTTCAAAAATGGCTTGGCCATAGTTCGATAGTTACTACCTCTATCTATATGCAAGTAACGGGGAAAGAAGAAAGAGAGCTAGCTAGTAGGCTTTGGCAGTGATCGAAAATAATGAGTTGATTTAATACATCAAAACAGTTAATTTAAGATCATGAAATTGTCCGAGGATTCGGACAGTCGATAGGGTGGTTAACGCTTTTATTTTTATAGTACACATGCTACAAACCAAATGGGGTACGCTTTCACTCAACGATATCATTTCATTTCTTGAAGAAATGAAAGAGAGTAATACAGATATACAAGTGGTTGTTTTCAATGAAGAAAAAGACAGGATAGTTGAAATTCAATGACTAGAGTATGACAAGGAAAAGGCCTTAGTAAAGGTTGTGTGCTAAAGCTTATCGAAAAAAGCTTGAATATCATATAGCCTAGGATATAATTGACTTATTTATATCATACAACATCATGAGAGATTTACAACTTACTGCGGTCTACAACAAAGTAGAAGAGGGGGGCTTTGTTGCTCAAATCGAAGAGTTACCTTGAGTAATCACACAGGGGGAAACTATGAATGAAGCAGAAGAAAACCTATATGATGCTTTGACAACTTTTCTCAAGCCTGCACAAAGCGATGAGCACCATATTACAACAACTATAAGTACGGTTAAGATTCCGTTTATATCGTTGCACAGGCAAGCATGAAAAAAAGAGACTTCATAAAGCATCTGAATAACAACGGCTGTAAGCTTCTCGACCACTGAGCAAAGCATGATAGATATATTAATCCTGCCAACGGAAGAAAAACAACAGTGCCAAGACACAATGAACTTAAGAGCTTTTTATGTGTGGCCATCTGTAAACAACTCGAAATACCTATTATTAGCAAGAAATAAAAGGCTTGAGAGTGGCGTATATGAACTATGTCAAACCTATAAGCATCTATACGCGATTCTGACGCCGAAAAATCGGCGCGGCGCCGCCAAAAAAAGAAGAAAAAAATTGAAAATTAACAACAACTGAAAAAACCAAATATAATTCTATATTACCTCTTTATAGCGATATATAATATTGTTGTTTGAAAAGTCGAGAGTTACTGCAATATCAAAGGTTTAGTAGTTTTATATTTTTTAATTCTTTTATATGTTTTAGAGGATTGCGTAAATGGCTAATTCTCAATGGTTTACAAAGGTAAAAGTCGAGAGTTACTGCACTAAAGTCGAGAGTTACTGCACTAAAGTCGAGAGCTACTGCACTAAAGTCGAGAGCTACTGCACTAAAGTCGAGAGTTACTGCACTAAAGATTGAGAGTTACTACACTAAAGTCGAGAGTTATTGCACAGATGATAAATTGATATAATCACTAAAAGTCGAAGAAAGAGTTGATCTACTCGACTTTTTTCATATTATTGATTTATTTATATGTAGTATATCAATGGCCATTACCAAAAGAGATACCAAAACAAGCTTGTTTGATCGAACTAAGCTAAAGGTTGTAAAAGATGCTGAACTCGTCCAGAAGGGGAGTAGATTATCTGTACGCTCTGCACTATTCATACACTTTTTGATAGCTAAGATTGACAGTGTAAATCAAAAGAAGATCGAAGAGCAAGAGTTTACCTATAAGGAGATAACAGAAATATTAAATTTTGATGGTGTTAGAAGAGTATCTCAAAGACAGGATGTCGAAAAGATTATGGACGAACTGAACGTTAACAAGCTCGTCTGGAATCAGTTTGACGAAAACAATGAATTGGATAAGATCAACTTAATAACATGGATTGAGAAGCTATCATATAGCCCAAAGAAAGACACCTTCTCATTTAAGATTACAGAATCTTTGCACGACTACTTATTAGACATTGGAGCATTAGACCCCAAGACGAATAAGAGAAGGCCTTTTATCAGTTATAAGTGGGTTTTGATTACTACTTTCAAAAGTCCTCACACATTAAATTTTTATGAAGAAATAGAGAGACGTATACACAATAATAAGTCTCTTATATTCTCTATTTCTGTTGAGTCACTTAAATATCTATGTGGTATAGCTGGCAAGTATCATAAGTTTTATGAGTTCAAAAGATGGGTATTAGAACCAGTTAAAAAAGATTTAGATAGTAGCGAATTTTCAAGCTATGGATTTACTTACGAGGTAGATAAGAAAGAGAGAAAGAAGGTTATTTCTCTAACGTTTCATGTCTACACCAAAGAAAGAAAGAGACTACCTGAAGCAAGGCCAGAAGAGGGGCTATATATGAAAATTGATGACATGACTAAGAATTGGTCAGTACAACCAAATAAGGTACAAATAGACGAGCTAACAGGAAGAGGAGTAAGTGTAAGTGCTATTATAAAAGCGGCGCAAGCAACACAAAATTTGATAGATCAAAACGGGGGAGAAGACTTCATAAAAACAAATGTAATTGCCTATTTCATTGGCATGACGTCCAAGACGTCACAACAAGGCGAAATGTTCGTTGACCCAATACAGGAAAAGAAAGAATCCCAGAGGAACAAAAAAGTCAGAATTGCTGAGAGAGATAACAAGCAAAAAGAGCTCAAAAATAAGATTGAGAAGTTAGAGAAGAAAAGAAACAAACAAGGTCAACTTATTAAGCAAGAAATTATCAAAACCGAGAGAGAAACCGTCTTAAAAATCCTTAGAGATACAGAAGATAGAAACCCGTCTATAGGTCGCTATAAGACCGACAAAGAGAAGCTTTCAAGTGCTGTTGTTTGGGGCTATATGTACCCTGCTATAAAGGCCAAATTTCCAGAGAAATACAAAGAGTATGAGAATCTGGGCCAACAAATAGAAAAGCTAAAAGAAGCTATATAGGTATATAAGGGCACTACTATTAACTAAAAAGTAGTAGTGACGCAACACTTATGTTGAATCTCTATAGCAATTAGCACTACTTTTGTAGTACATTGAGATAGAGCAGGGCAAAGCGCCCTACTCTAACCAGAAATGTTAGTCTTTACAATGTTTGCTTCGACGATCCCATATTTTGAGACACGTAGCCAACACCATAGAGAACTTGAAAAGTATATCCAAGAGGATACAAAATACATTTAAGCTCATTTTCTATCGATTATGAGTTAGTAATATGATCGCCCCGTATAGTAGTACGGGGCTTTCTTTTTAGACCCAGATCACCATTGTGATTAGGGTGTGGGTGATCTTGATCAGCCACTATATTGATTAATTGTAATCTTATTATTTCACATTCACCATTGCAAAGTTAAGCCTTGCGATAATGGTAGTCTTATTGTTAATTGCAGATATCTTCGCTCGTAATAATCAAAAGTATAGACATAGCATGATTTTTTAATATATTTCTATATTAGTAAAATACTAAACACCGAAATTTGAGCATTTCGGGCCATGCTATCAATGTCATAAAGTTATTATCCAGACTTGTCTTATTTGCTTACTCAGGTGTGCAGATTTGACACCTTGTCAATACCTATAAAGATAATCGAAATCGAGTTTAATTTGCTCCAAAACGGGCCATATCAGAAAATAAAATCAAGTCCCAAGGTAATATGTTACTTAAGGTAGTTGAATAGGACTCTTAAAATATAGACTTATGAAGCTGGAGCTACTTTTTTTTATACTCTTTATAGCGCATTGAGACCATTAAATTAATCAATAAGTGACAAAATAGGGGGAGTTTTCTATAGTAGTAAGAAGTAATGCTAAAGGTAATACCTACTAAACGTATCTTAAGATAATGGTAGTTAAAATCCTCTTAGAGCTGGTTACGGAGATACTCAGGACTATCTATAGGGCTATCAAATCTATCTTTGCTCGTAGGATGACATTTCTAAAGACTCTCAAGAAAGGAGATTATACTATATACGTGTACGCCCTGCCCTATGACAGATACATGATAGAATACTCGAATGATGGATTCGGTAGTAAGGAACGCAAAGAGTATAATAGTAAAGATGAGTTGATGGAGGTGCTACAAAGGAGGTTTCCTATCAGTGATCTTTCTTTTCTATAGAATGACTTATGCTTGCAATTAAGTGTTATATGGATAATACTACATTTAGTATTGTCTTGAATTCTTTGACAAAAGAAGTCTTTTTGTGTATGCTTAAAAGTGGCTCTGGTAGTGGTTATCGGACTAAACACTATACCAAACACCAGACCAAACACTAATAGTAATATTTAAGCTTCTACTGATGCCAAGAAAAGCCAGTCATACCAACGCTTTACCGCCCTTTTACTATTGGCGTAAGTTTTGGCGTTGGATTATTCCCTATAAATTGAGAAGTTCTTTTCGTAGGTACATTAATAAAATTATGCCTCAGTTTTTGAGGTGGTTTGTCTATCGTTGGTATACTACAAGAAAACTACGAAAGTATCTGCCTTGGTCGCCTCAAAAAAAACATACTATAGTTATTGGAGGTAGCTGATCTGGTAAATCTACAGCTATTACATTTCTATGATATCATCATATAGATAGAACAAATAAGCCAAACAAAAAAGGCAAGTATCCCTTAGCTTTTAGCCTTATAGAGCCTCACTCAGATTTGAGTATGGACTACCTACAATTTGGCTTGTGGAAGGGTATGAACAGAGAGCGTTTAATATATCTTGACGCTGATATTCGTACCACATACTACAAGCTATTCTGAAAGGATATAGGCCATCATGACTTTGTGATAAACCCCTTTGAAGTTACAACAAATAACGCCAACGATCATAACGCTATGGTAGAAAATCTAACCTCTGCTATTTTCTCGGTGGTGCGCTCAAGAGCTACTGAAAGAATGGAGAATATTATTGAGGCTTGAGTTGATTTGCTTCTTAAAACTCCTTGAGCTTCAATAGTTGATCTTAAGGATATTATGGATGATGTGAGTAATGAAAAACGAGTAAACAAATGAGTAAACATGAAGAATGTCGAGCGTGCGGAAATATTCCGCAACCTTAGAGAAAACAAAGATATAGATTCGGCTAAAAACGGTGTGTATTATCGTTTAAAACGTGTCCTTTCTTCTCCTATGATAAGAAGCAAGCTTGTGTGAAAATCTACTATAAATATGGAAGAGGCTATAAACGATTGAAAAGTTTTGATTTTCAACATTTGATCTATGTGAGCACGTTCTGGCTCTGTCTATGGTAGGCTTATGCTTGCTCTACAGCAATGAATTATTAGCAAGCGTTTGTCTCTCAACAAGTACGGTAGAAAGCCATTTTTAAGCTATGTAGACGAGGCAAGCGAGTATCTAAGTTCGGCTGAAGTAATCAACAACGTACTCACCAAGCAACGCAAGTTTGGCCATCATATGCTATTAGCATTTCAAACCATAGCTCAGGTAGGAGATATGACCTTGAAAGATGTTATCATGGGTAACACCGCCTTAAAGGTATTTGCAAGGTTAGACAGCAAGAGTAAATCTAAGATGAAAGCTACTATTGCAGAACTAACAAAAGAAGATTTTGAGAATATCCCTAAGCATACGTTCTTGGTACATAATCACGAAAACCAGAAGACGAAGAGTTGGCGTGTACCAGATATGTTAGTACGAAAGAATAAGCCGTTTTTCTTGGACAAACAAGAGCTTAAAGAGCTTTTAGATTGGACGATTTTCGAGAGTTGATATTATCATCCTATAGATCCGGAAACAGGCTACCCAGAAGAAAAAAAATCGGACGATAAAACGAATGGCTGGATAGATGAGCACACCGGCAAGTATATGCCAAACTTTAAGAACTAAATAAGCCTATATCATGAGCCAGAAAACAAAAAAGAAGCTTAATAAAAACCTTAAACACACTGTTTACTCTAATAAAGTAACAGAGATTCAATGTAGGATTTTAGAAGAGCTTGCACGTTATTTTTATCTAACGAATAGCCAGTTTTTACACCTCTGAGTAGGCACAGTTTCAGCAAATTATCTAGGAGAGCATTTACGCTCATTGGCTTGACGTAAAGCCCCTCTCATTTATTCTAAGTGATATGATAAGCCGCCCCCTGCCAAGTGAAGGGTTGAGAACCTTTATTGGCTTACTCCAAAAGGCATGGAGTATGTAGTTGAGGAATTGCGCTATGATAGTTGATTAGTTAAGTATGCTAAGAGTGGCAACGCTTTTCCCTATAGAGACTACTATCATCGTACAGGGCAAATACGGCTTATGATTAGGCTTTATGAACGGATAGAAAATATGCAGTTAGAAATACCATTTTTTGACTGTGATTTTGATAAGTTTTGATCGAATCGCTGAGGGTCTTGAGTCTACTTAACATCGAGGACAAGAATTGATTTTAATGGTACGGTTATGATACCAGACGGGATATTTTCGATAAGGGGTGAGAACGAAAAAGAAGAACTCTATGTACTTGAATATTTCGCTGATAGAGATAATAAGAGGATGTATAACAAATTAGACTTACATGCTCAGGCTTTGGTTTTTAGGGCTATTCATGCTAAGTACTGATGGCCTAGGGATAGATCATATAAGATACTGTCTTTCTTCAAGCACAAAGCAAGTATGATAGCTGTGCAAGAGAAGCTTAAAAACAACCCTATCTATAGTGCAATATCTGACTACTTCCTCTTTAAATCATGGGATGATATGAGCGAAAAAGAAGCTTTAGACGAATGGGAGGGGATTAGTTGAGAGAATATACATCTATATAGCTATTGAAAATATTTTTAGTGCTAGCCACCGAAATATAGGCGAGATTGCAAATTTGGTGCGAACATTATATATCACCTTCATTTGCTCTCGCCAAGGGTCAAGGCCCTTTGGAAACCCACTGTTATAAGTCACAATGCTACCGTGCATTTTTTTAAACCTATATCAATCTTTTTAATGAAAATCTCTTTCTCTATTTAGTTCTACTGAAAGCCCCTGCCTATGTACAGGAGATATTTCATGTTTATAGCTGTCATTTAGCTCAGGATACCTGTTTTGTAGTTGAGTCATAGCCATTTTTACCGCAGCGAGATCTGCACGACTTAATCTTGAGGCTAACTGACTTTTTTTTTATTCCCAGAGACTAAAAGATGTATGTGGTAGTGCTTTTTGTCTTTATGGATAACTCCACAGGCTAGACTATCCTTGGCTCGAAGTTCGGTATATGCCATCATGACTTCAAAAAGTATTTCTGGTTCGTTATCCAAAGCTTTTGAACTGGATGGATGAAAGCTCAAAATATCATGATAGAGGAATACCTGATTTGCTCTCGGTTTAGCATGTTTAGCATTCGTGATAAATGCCTTTGTAATATCGTTTTTAGTAGGGTTAACGCCTATCATATTGTGGAGATATACATTTGGACTATTAGATGATTCATGTCTTAATATATACCCTGTTAAGATGTCAAATACAGGTTCCTTTACAGAGATTACTTTGATAATCATGGGAGCGTAGATTTCTGTCTTTGGAGGTGTATGATGAGTTCTTCAAGCTTCTCTTTATTGCTTCTTATTTCTTCCCATGATAATCCACCTATTGATGGTGGTGGCTGATTACAATAAGAGTCAACCTGATCTTTTAAGTGTTCTACTTGTTGAGCGAGTAGCCCATATGCATTATGAAACATCTCATAGTTGGTTTTATCATTGGTTGTAAACCCATTTCGTATTTTCAATAAGTAATGAATACGCTGAGTGACTTGGTTGATATTCCTAGATATAGATGATATGGCTTTTGAGAGCTTCTGTTTTTCATCCTCATTACGCACTAAGTATTTATTACCACAATAAGCCAAAGCAGATGTTACTATGAATTTATTTAGTGATGTATTACCATGTTTTGCGGCATAACTCTTAATCAACTCATATTCTTCTACTGTAAGCCGAATAGTAAATTTCCTTTTATCGTCTTTATTTCTTCTTCTATACTCTTTGAGATATAATGATCTATACTCTTTCTTATATCCCTCAATGTCTGCTTTAGTACAGATTTCCGTTTTCTTATTGAGGATGAACATCCTCTGTGATTGAAAGCCTTTCATGGTTGAGTGTTATTAGGTAAATCATATGGCAATAACTCCTTCAACTTGATGCTAAAATCAGACTCGTTCGATATTGTTTCTTTAGGTGCTTCAAATGAGTAATATTGTACAGGGAGTGGATTATATCCAAGTGAGACTATTGATGAGCTTTTAAGCTTATTTGGTGACGAAAGAATGCCAGTTTTCGCCATTAATTTCTTCTGTTCATATAGTGGCTTTGGATAAATTTTGCTTGGATAGCTGTTTCCTATGTACAAAGAGAAGGGCATGGTACGAATTTCATCTTCGTTTAGTAAGGGACGATATATCGTTTGCTGTGTTCCTGTGGCCTCATCTATATATTTATGCGTGCTTACACCAATGAGATTCTTGACATACTCTAGGCTGGATTTCCCTGTTAATCCTGTATAGAAGATGAAATGGGAAATATTTGCCAGAATCACTTCCATCTTATCCTGACCGTATCTATTGCGAAGTTGTTTTAAATCTTGTAATAAGATGCTTACGCTGGTTTTCCCATTACCACGAATCAGACTGATTACTTGATCAAAATCCTTTAACGTAAGGCTACTAAACTCGTCTAAGTACATATAGATAGCATTATCCTTATCCATTGCTGGATTTTCTAAAAGCCATGAGAAAAGACTATTGAAGTAAAGTGATATAAGAGCGTAGTAGCTATCTGATGAACTACCGCTGGGTATTTTGATATAGAGTGCTGTAGGACGTTTTCTGAGCTGTTCAAAGGAGAAGATGGTAGTAGCTGTGATATGTTTAATTTCTTCCGTATTCAGGGGAGACAGTGCTGCTAAAGCGGATATGAGGATATTACTTTGTAATTTCTCATTGCAGTTTTGATATTGATTCCAAATGTCTTTAGTGTCCTGATCTTTTACATATTTTCTAACTAAACTCTCCACTCTCCCACTCCCTATTGAGTACATTATTCTTAGAAAATTTGCTAAATTTCTATGTCTGGCCTCTGGCAGATTTAGCGTGCACTGCAATGCTACTATATATAAATTTTCTGACCATTGTTTCCATATTGGAGTCCCTTCATCGGATACTCCTGAGCATTCATATAACTGTGCTGCAAATCCCTTGATTAACGATGAACTATTTAATCCAGAAAGAATATTGAATTGAAGGGTCTGGAAAGGATTGCCAAAGTCTATAACCTCAATGTTGTGTGTCTTTGACACATACCCCTGTGTGACTTCAAATAGCTCCCCCTTAATGTCGAGAATGATCATTGAATTTTCAGAATCTGCCATTCGTAGGATATTTGGTAATGAATAAGATTGACTCTTGCCAGAACCAGTTTTACCAACGACCATACAGTGCCCCCTATCGGATTGCTTTAATCGGTTGACTCCATCTATGACAAGTCCTGTATGCTTCTTTTTTAAGCCATTGGTTCTTTTGGACACAAAGCGTGCACTGCCATAAGCTCCTTTAGGAATAGGGAGCAAAAAGGATGCTCCCCATAGAAAGATTAATATCAAAATTAAACCCGTGAAATATATCATTGTCTGCCTGATCGTCCCCCTAATAAAAATCGAATCATAAAGCCTAAGCTTCTCCCGATGCGAGAGAAGAAAGAAACAATAGCTAACTCTACTATATGGAAACTACGTCTTAAGATGAGATCCATGAACCATGAAGACATATTGGCGATAGCATGAGCAATTAACCGTGTTACTGTAAATAGTATTATGATGGATACTAAAGCACTAGTATAATGGCATATGTCATTTATCCCCTTTTCGGTGAAGTGTGTCTGCAAAAGTGGTTGAAACACCTGCAATACTTCAAATACCTCATGGTGAAGCCAGATAAAAACCGACTTCAACCATGAGATGATATTTTGAAATTTTGGTGTGAAACTCACCATTAATCTCTAATAGCACTTGTGTAAAAAGCCTGTAACTGTTCTGGAAAGGGATTTTTTAGGGGTAATGCCTCATGAATACCCCATCGAGCAACATGGTGCTGGAACATTAAATCTCTTTTCATGAATGCGTTACATGCTAATACGTATTGCTTTCTAAATACCTCCATCAACTCCTCTACCCTATTAAGCTCAGTCTTAACTCGACTACGAACATTAAAAAAGGAGAATGCTGCTATTATCACCGTGTGTAGAAAGACGATACAGAGATGCCCTATAGCAGAAAACAAAGCCAATGGCATGTATAGATACCTTAAAGCGCTAACCTTATTATCATAAGTTGCTGAGTTAAACTTTCCTCTCTCAAGCATTAGATCATAAGTTGCTATAGTGTCCGTATATTCAGCTAATGAAATCATTGGGAAGCCAATGGCTACTCCTATTCCAGCCAAACATAAACAAGCTGTTATGATGGTTGGTAATAGTACTGCGTTATTCATACTATTATTTGCCTTAAGAAATTCCTGTCGTGCCAACTTTGAGTAATGCGTAATTCCTTTTCCGATTAAGAATTCTAGACACAAAACACCTATCACTATCATTGCTGTAGCTGGCAATTCTGCAATGGGCAGATGAATCGTTGCTTTCTTGATCCCTGCATGTCCAGCAAATAGATCAATAATTATTACACCTGCAACACCCAATACTACCCCTGTATAGGCATTGCGGTGATACTCACTCTGTGGAGTCTGGTTTAATTCATGCTGATCTTCCATGAACTCTTCTTGTTTATTCTGGATTGCTCTAATCCTGTCCTTTGTAGCCATCGAAACCATCGCCTTGTATTGGCACTCTAAGGTTTGGTTATGGATCTTAGATAGACTTCTTCGTAGGAAGAAGCGTTGGACGAAATTGAATTCGTCCAACTTTTTAATTTGTACATTCTCGGTCATGATTAGTGATTTACAATATAATTAACAGCTCCTTCGTAAGAAGTAAATACTACATGTTTGTACCACTTAAGGTCTCCGATATTTCGACGTGAATTCACAACAATGAGCGTGATGTCCTTTGGTAAGGGTACAAAAGGAGTCTCTTCAAAAGCATGTACACCATCTGTACCCATGATGATGTATTTTTTTCCTGTTCGGTGAGGCTCATTGAGAAGCTGAACTGCTAGATCAAGAAAGCCTAACACATCGCTTTTAAATTCTTGTTTCGAGTAGTCATAATGTCGTTTCGCATCCGCCTCAAATTTTTTCAGCTTGGCATCAATGTCAACATTCTGACGTCTTGAATTTCCAGCTTTTTGCTCATCGTCCCAAGCTAGCCATCTATTCAAAAATTCTCCTGAGCTTTCGCCCCTGCCTTGTGTAGGTTCTATCAAAGTTGTATTGAATAGCTCAAATCTTGCCCAACTGTTACGGCTCGTGGCCCCAATTGAACCTACTGCAATAATACC
>CAZKXO010000031.1:0-18693 GCA_964556525.1 uncultured Saprospiraceae bacterium | reverse complement strand
AATATGAGGGATGAGTACTAAGATGAGTTATCGAATGACGCTGTGGGTAATAGAGAATATTATTGTACAGCTTTCTTACTCCACCTTATAAAAGGTCGTTCCACCCAGTTATACATCAGCCAAGCCAAGAATACTGTGCTGAAGAGATATATCAGTAATAAGCCTACAAAACTGACAACATCTGTGCCTAGCAGTCGTAAGGCACCCATTTGCTCCATGAGTAATATTATAACAAACCAATGTATGAGATAGATACTATAACTTATCCGACCTAGAAACAATAGCCATTTATTTTCTAGCCAGCGCTGAGTCGGCTTGTCCATAATGATAATAACCAAAGCTATAAAAGCAGCAACTGCACTAAAATGCTCCCACCTAATATTCATATGCCACATCTGGTCGAAGAGGGTTTTAGTCTGAGGCAATATCTCTCTTAAGTGCCTTAATGAAAATAGCACAAACATCAAAAAGAAAATAAGCCAGCGATAAGGATACCAAGGACTACTACGAAAAGAAAGCTTGCTAAGCTCAGGATAGATCATAGCGAGCACCAGCCCTAAAAGAAAATGTGTCATACACATTCTAAGAACGACATCACCAATAAAAAGAGAAAGCAACCAAATCAAAACCAGCAGCAGTCGTTTTTTCTTAGCAATCATAACCAATGCTGGAATAAGCAGCGAGTAGATCACTTCTACCCTCAGAGTCCAGCCAGGAAAATAGAGGTCATGCACATTGAGTACCATAGCCAGCTCGTTCCATATTCTTGTACGCCCGTTTTCCAAGAACACTTCTTTGGCCAAATCGAGGGACAATTCTGAATAAATGCTGCTGAATGCCAGAATGACTATCGTCAGTATATAAGCTGGATACAGTCTCAGAATCCGCCGCCAAACGTACTTTAGATAAGGCAGTTTTCGTCCCAGATGGAGATACGGATAAGCCAACACAAAGCCACTCAACACAAAGAAAAAAGAAACTGCATCAGATCCATTAAAGATGAAAACAGACAGCTTGTAGCTCAGCGATTCGTGAGAATACCAACCAATAAAATGATAGAAAACCACCATCATCGCAGCGATGCCCCTAATGCTGTCTAGGTAATAAATACGTTGAGAAAGGCGATCATTGGAATTTGGGTTCATCTAAGGAGTTACTCAGATTACATTAGTACACAACGATCTTGGATGTCAGCAGTGGCTGAGAACTCTTTTGTACAACAAGCAAATACATGCCTGGATGGATAGGTGCTTCTATCTGCCCCGATGGAGAAACCAATGTATCGGACACCAATGTTCCATCCAAGGTGAAAAAGCTAGATTGTAATGACCGACTCAGTTCCTCTCCCTCTAACTGTACATGAGTACCTGCCGAAACGACTGTGCTCTGAAGATTTAAATTAGAAAAGCGTAAATCTTGGTTATCTACTAGATTACAAGCAGTGCTAATCTCACCGCAATATAGTCGAGCCAAACGACAATCAAGCACGAAGGGATTTGCTTTACCATCTTGGTACTCCGCTATCCTTAGGCTGCGGACCCATTCCAGTGAGTCTACTGGATCTATCTCATGCCAGTCACAAAGTGTGGTGAGTTGTAAGTCGAAAAAATCAGGATCATCGGCCTCAGCCTCTGCTCTGTAGACGGTATAGAAATAGAAATAAGCTCTTGCGACATTGCCCTTGAAATCTTCTCTGGGTTCGAAGCTCCCGTTTACTGACTCTGCAAAGAGATCAATATTGCTGGAAGGTGTATTGCTTTGAGTTATGTTTCTGTAAAACCAACTGGTACTCTGATTATCTGGTATTTCTCTGAAGGGATTATTAGCCCTCGCAGTATTGACTGGAACTCGAGTAGGAAACAAATGATGCATGTCTGCCTGAGGATTGCCACTGCCTGAGCCCTTAGCTTGGGGGTAACAATGTTCTAGATTGATGTTATCGTTGCCCCCACTCTGAAATAGAAATTCGGAGGGGTCTGCGTTCAAGTCTAAATAGCTAGATAGACCAGAATAGACACAGCGTACCGAGTCGTTATCCAGATGTATACGTCTGTACAATGTATCTCTAGCTTCTCTTAGATCCAGAACAAAAGCCGGCTTAAAATCTTCTATCAGTGCGGATTCCAGTGCTCCGCCTTCGAGGTTAGGATGTACAGACCTATGGTTATATTGTGCACAGCAAACAGAAACCGAAATGAGCAGCAATAATAATATTTTCATCGGCGTCTATAGGAGTTTTTGAAAAAGAAGAAAGCAAGTATAAACCCCACAAGTGCACCTCCTAGGTGCGCAAAATGTGCTATCCGAGGAACAGCTCCTGTCAGTCCACAATACAAGTCAAAGCCGATAAAAGCACCTACTAAAAACATAGCTTTTATAGGAACTGGTATAAACATCAGATACAATTTCTGATGAGGAAATAATGTTGCAAAAGCTGTAACCACGCCTACAACAGCACCTGAAGCGCCTACAGCTGGACCTAAAGGAGCAAGACCTATATACTGTGCGAGAGACCTCAGGGCTACAGCACCCAGTCCTGCCGCAAAATACAGTATGAAAAATTTCTTGGCACCTAGATATCTTTCCACGGTAGGACCTAGAAAGAAGAGACTGAGCATATTTAGAACGATATGATTTATCCCGCCATGCATAAACATATGTGATATGACTTGATAGGGCTTGAATCTGGTGTCTCCAGGATAATAGAGTTCTAGATTGGGGAGTAGATTGGATAGTGGCATAGCAGGATGAGACAAGATAAATATCACCACATTGAGAATTATCAAGTTCTTGACCACATCTGTGATTTGTCCCATTAAGTTATTTTTTTTACTACAAAGCTAGGTTTATAAAAGAGTCTACAATATAAGTTTAAACCAATTGCCTTGTGGGGTAACTAAGATGGTTTTCTTGAGCTTAACATTTGAGAACAGAAGCTATTAAAGGTCTTACTTTACTAACTGAACATTTTTTCTAGGTCACTGAGCTCGTAGGTGATAAAGCATTTCTTGCCGGTAGGACTATTAAAAGGCAACTGACAGGCAAATAGCTCATCTATAAGGTGGGTCATCTCCTCATTTTCCAAGGCCTTGCCTCTTGGAATTGCAGCCGAGATCGCCATAGAACGTGCTATGTTCTCATTTCTGGAGAGGTCCAGTTTTATATTTTGTAGGTAACTGTCCAGAAGGCCGTCTACTACGACTTGCAGATTCTTTTCTTGGAATCCCGCCGGTATCCCTTGTACAATAAAAGTGTCACCCCCAAAGGACTGAATGAGAAAACCAAGTGACTTGAGGTCTGGAATCAAATCCTCCAGCATGCTGATTTTATCTTTGGCTATGGTCAGGGTAATCGGAAACAATTGTTTCTGGACCAGTTCCTTTTGCTTGCTTAGATTCTCTAGGTAGCGCTCATAGAGCACCCGTACATGTGCTTGGTGCTGGTCTACGATTATAAGTCCTGACTTTATCTGAAAGATGATATAGCTGTTATGAACCTGGAATGGTAATTTCTCTACAGCATCCAGTGTTTCTATATTACCCAATAAGTCTCCTGTAGCTGCACTAGGTATAATCAGCGGCTCTTCTTCGCTATCGGTATCGTCATTGAGATCTATGGTTTCCATACCATTGTACAAGGACTGCCAGTTCCGCATGACGGGCGCAGATCTTACCGTAGATGCCAAAGGATTGTTCCTGCCAGAGTCCTTTCTTCCATGCTCCATCCGCTGTCGTAAGGCAGAAGGAATATGACCGTCAGAATTATCAAAATCTAACTGTGGAGACAAACTATATCTGCCCAAGCCATGCTTTATTGCCACTTTCAGATAATTATATATCAGGCGCTCATCATCGAACTTTATTTCTTGCTTGGTAGGATGCACATTGATATCAATATTTGCAGGGTCCAACTCCAGAAATAAGACGAAAAAAGGATATTGCTTATCCTCCAAGAGTTGCTGATAAGCGCCCTTGATGGCATGATTAAGATAAGCACTCTTTATAAAGCGTTTATTGACAAAGATGTACTGCTCGCCTTTTTGCTTTTTGGCAATTTCCGGATTCCCTACAAAGCCATTAATCTTTACAACTTCCGTATCTTCTTCTACGCGAACCAACTTGTCTTCATAGTTTCTTCTGAAAACACCGAGTAAGCGTTTTTTAAGAGTACCTTCTGGGAGATTATAGACTTCATTGTCATTATGTATGACTTTAAATCTTATTTCGGGATGCGCTAGCGCTACCCTCTTGAATTCTTCCAGAATATACTTGAGCTCAACAGAGTCTGTCTTTAGAAATTTCCTCCTAGCTGGCACATTGAAGAAAAGATTCTTTACGCTGATGGTGGTACCTTTTTCTGCCTGGCAAAAGTTCTGCTCTATAACTTCTGAAGATCTGATAAGAAGATAGTTAGCAAGCTCCGAAGTGGCAGGTCTGGTTTTCATTTCTACCTCTGCGATGGAAGCTATGGAAGCCATCGCTTCTCCTCTAAAACCCATTGTCTTTATAGAGAATAAATCTTGTGTCTCTCTTATTTTGGAAGTCGCATGTCTCTCAAAGGCCATACGGGCATCAGTTTCGGACATACCGACTCCATCATCTATTACTTGTATGAGGGTCTTGCCAGAATTTCTGATGACTAAAGTGATATTGCGGCTCTGTGCATCAATGGCATTCTCCATCAGCTCTTTGACTACAGAAGCCGGTCTCTGGATAACTTCACCAGCCGCTATCTGATTAGCGATAGACTCGGGAAGCAATCTTATGACATCTGACATGTAAAGGTGGGTCGCAAATTGAGATAAAGGTTTCTAACAGGGCACTAAGAAAAGGATATTTAGAACGCCAAAACTCTCAAGTTTTCAACAAACTGTGGATTGTAAATGTATCCTTATTTCAAACTAACTAAAGGATTCCAAGATGAGTTGGATTTTATCTGAAGTCACGATGAGATAACTTATAAATATTAAGAATACAAAAATGTATAAGATCCTGAGATTGGACTTTTTGACGCTAGCCTGCCTATATGATTGATCACCAACATAGCCTTGTCTGAGACCCGAACTGATTCTAGCTTTTACTTTTTCTTTGTCGTTTACATCCCCTTTATGCTGGCTCAGTCGCTCCTCAAGTCGCTCTTTATCCTCGTCGTAAAAGCGGGGGATATAGGCAAATTTCTTATGCTTAGGTCGTTTTCCAAATCCAAAAGACAACATATATTTAGCTTTAGTGTTTGTGGAGTACATTACAATGTAAAGGATTCTCTTTAAAATATCTTTTTTATGACATGCAATCTTTGATTGCTCTTATATTAAGGACTACTTTTATGTTTTTAGGAATGATATAATAACTAAGCAGCCCAGATGAGCGATATCATAAAGCATGAATGCGGTTTAGCATTCATTCGTCTCAAAAAACCTCTCCAGTATTACTATGAAAAATACGGTACTGCCTTATACGGGATGCAAAAAATGCAACTCCTACTTCAGAAGCAAAGAAACAGGGGTCAAGATGGTGCAGGAATTGTCACTATAAAATTAGACCCTAAGCCAGGCACTAGATACATCTCACGTAAAAGAAGCAATTCATCCACTCCTCTGGAAGATATCTTTAGCGAAGCCTATAAGTATTTCAATGATCTTTCTAGTGAAGAACTGGCTAATTGTGAAGCACTAAAGGAAAATTATCCCTACACCGGAGAGATTCTACTAGGACACTTGCGTTATGGAACGCATGGTATTAACTCCCTAGAATCAGTACATCCTTTCCTTAGATTGAATAACTGGATTACAAGAAACTTGGTTTTGGCTGGTAATTTTAATCTTACCAATGTTAAGCAGCTCTTCGATGAGTTGCTCTCTTATGGCCAACATCCGAAAGAGCAATCAGATACCGTAACCGTAATGGAAAAAATAGGACACTTTCTGGATGATGAAGTTCAGAAGTTGTTCTCCTGGTTTAAAGCCGAAGGCAATCCAAATGAGGAAATAACAGAGCTTATAGCAAAAAAGCTGGATGTAAAACGCCTATTGCAAAGAGCTTCCAGAAAGTTTGATGGTGGCTATGTCATGGCGGGCATTATCGGTCATGGGGATGCTTTTATTCTTAGAGATCCGGGTGCTATAAGACCTGCCTTCTATTATGAAGATGATGAGGTCGTCGCAATGGCTTCCGAGAGACCAGCAATACAGACAACCTTCAATGTACATATTAGCAAGATCAAAGAGCTGAAAGGTGGCCATGCGCTTATAGTGAAAAAGGATGGCTCCGTCAGTGAAGAATTGATACTGCATTCCGAAGGCCGCACAGCTTGTTCCTTTGAACGTATCTATTTCTCCAGAGGGTCAGATAAAGACATTTATAAAGAAAGAAAAGAACTCGGCATCAGACTGGCACCGAAGATTCTAAAGGAAATAGAATACGATCTGGAAAACACCTTGTTTTCATTTATTCCCAATACAGCTGAAGTCTCTTTCTATGGTATGATGGAAGGTATCCATAACGAGGTAGATGCTATCAAAAAGCAACGTATACTCAAGCTAGGAAACAAAATTACTTCTGAAGAGTTAGATTCCATCTTCCGCATGAAGCCAAGAATGGAAAAGGTGGCTATCAAAGATGCCAAGATGAGAACCTTCATCGCCGACGACAGTCTCAGAGGCAATATGGTCTCACATGTCTATGATGTCACTTATGGTCTGGTGAGAAATGATGTAGATACCTTAGTCGTTATAGATGATAGTATCGTTAGAGGTACAACTTTGAAAGACAGCATTCTACAGATTTTCTCTACCCTACGTCCTAAGAAGATCATCATAGTCTCTTCTGCGCCGCAGATAAGATATCCTGATTGCTATGGCATAGACATGTCCAAGATGAAAAACTTTGTCGCTTTCAGAGCACTGGTCGCCTTACTGGAAGAGCATGGCAAAGAAGAACTGATAGACCTTACCTATCAGAAATGTAAAGCCGAACTAGAAAAAACAGAAGGCCCTTATGCTAACCCAGTCCAAGAGCTTTATAATCAGTTTAGCTACCAACAAGTATCAGACAAAATATGTGAGATCATCACGCCAAAAAATATTAAGCCCGAAGTAAAAATCATCTACCAGACAGTAGAAGATCTCAATGCAGCTTGTCCCAATCATCTGGGAGACTGGTATTTCTCAGGTAATTATCCTACGCCAGGTGGCATGAAAACGGTAAACAGAGCCTTTGTAAACTATGTGGAGAATGTAGATGCTAGAGCCTATATGTAAACTAGTTTTTATTTGCCATGCACCTCAGGGTCGTAAGGCATAATCTTGGCATTCTCAATTGGTGATGGTGAATAAGACATCAGTTCGTCAATGGTAATCGGATAATTAATTATTTCTTTCTCTCCTTCCCACTTGTAGACCAGCCATTCTCCGGATTTATACCCTTTTAGATAGTGTCCTTCATCTGTAATTCGATTTTCTGCATCGTAGTTTCTGTGGTAGCCTGTCTTAGCGCCTCTCTTATCACGAATTATTGTATACAGTAAGGTACCCCCTTGACTGTAATGCTTTTCTTCGTCTACTAGAGTTCCTTTCTCATAAGTAGAAGAGCTTTTAAGTTGACCCGAAGCATAATAACTCAGGTAGGCACCCTGCTTCACCCCAGCGACATATTGCGTTACCGACTCCAGCTTTTTATTGTCATCATAACGCTGTTTTGCACCATGCAACTTACTGTCTTTGTAGAGGCTGGTCTCCCATCGATTTTTTATATAGGTTCCAGAGAAGTGCCCATTAGTAAAACTCATTTGATTCTCAAGAGCACCTTCATTTGTATAGGAGGTCCAGAGCCCTTGTCGTGTTCCAGCAATAGTATCTCCTTCAAAAGCAATCGCCCCTTCAGAATGGTACAGTACAAAGTTGTACTGTGATGGTGTGGGAGCAGGATAACTTATGATAGTATCAATCTTGCCAGTATCATCATAGTAAATCCATTTTCCAATTTTTGCACCTCTGTCATATTGGCCTTCTGCAAGAGGATCTCTATAGGTATAATTATCTAGGCTTGGCAGATTGATGTAGGTGCCGTGCAGGCAACGTAGATGCACAAAGCTGTGAAGTGGTCTTATCGTCTGAGATCTATGTATCAGCTCTCCATTTTCGTCGTAAGCATATTGTGTCTCGTACCGAATAGAATCGGTTTCGTGAACATGGTATACAGACTGAACTTTATTACCTTCTGGGTGATAACTTGTATAGCTTTTATTCTTCCCTTGTTCGTAATATTCTATGGATTTCGTAGAATGCGGCTCTTGAGATGGTAGGTCTATATACCTATCCCCATGTAGCTGACCGTTTTTATAATGTGCAACAATAGCATATCTGTCCTTTCGCTTTTTTGACAAATCTACGTGCACCCATTTTCCTTCAGGTTTCCCATTTTTAAACTTTCCCTTAGCCTTGAACAAGGAAGGTTGTCTTAACGTAACTGGACCGGTATACAAAGAAGATTGCAATTGCGCAAAGGTTCTCAAAGTAGCAAGATAGGCCTTAGAACGGGCTTCTATATCTCTGTAATCTTCTCTAAGTTTCACATTGAGTATACCTGAAAATCCAGCCTTGCCATATCTGGTCAGATAGTGACCATTCTTTTGCTGCTGTGCTATCAGAAGATGTCTACTATCAGGAACCAGTTTGTAATGGACTTGATTAGTTAAGTCCCAACCCATTTGTAGTTCCAGCATAAAGCTAATCGTATCAGCTGGGGCACCTCGGAATCTTTCTTCTATGACAGCGACATGAACTATCCCCTTATCTATTCTGTAATTCTCTATAACTCTACAGGTGAAGATATCCATCTCACTAGCTGTATTACAGACCAGTTCAGAAAACAGTCCCAAGCTCGGACTGTAATAAGGTAGATTCCCAATTAGCTCAGATGAAGTCACAACTACAGTGAGGACAATCATATAAAGACGGAAGACGTTCATACTTCCAAAAGTAGCTTATAAGTTGCTGTGTAGAAGGACATATACTTGTGCTTGTGCTTGTGGCGACTTGACCAAAAGGGTTTTTGTGCATCCAGAAGACAAGAATATCAGCGAATTAAGTATTACATTTTATTGTAATATGTTATACATTTGTATATTATCTTATCACTAGCAAGTGGATGAGATAGATTTTATAACACCTTTTGATAGACTAAGTTATGGGAAGACTACCTAAAATAATTCTGATGATTGTAGGCTTGACAGCCTTGTTTCTTCTGATTACCAATGCATTCAGCTCTTGCAGTAAGGCTAGTGATCTGGGTGATGATACTATCGAATTAGCCAATGATGCCTCAGATGACTTAGATGACCTATTCGATGACAGCGATGATATCTTCGAAGATGACAGTGATGAGATTTTTGAGGACGATATAGACTATGCTGATGATGACAACTTTGTCGAAGGGGACGAGGCAGATAATACAGACTTCAGTTACACAGAGCCCGATTATACTGAGCCAGCACCAGCGGCAAAAAGCTCATACAACAGCTCTGGAAACTATATGGTTATAGCGGGCAATTACTTGGTAGAATCCAATGCCAGAACCATGATAGACAAATTAGGTAATCTAGGATATCCCGATTCTGATATTGGCATTTTTGACAGATCACAATACCATACTGTTATCGCTTACAGATCATCAAACTATAGCTCGGCTCTGGAAGTATCCAATGCGATTAAGAGACAGGGTATAGATTGTTATGTAAAGAAGCGACAGTATTAAGATAAGTTACCTACAAACTTAGTCCTTCTTAACTTGAGTACCACTCATTTAAGTACATAGGCACATTATTAGATTTTTAGTTCTTGTACAATTTGGCTATCCTAACTTTTTGTGTAATCCTTTCAGAGTCATAAACAGTTGGATCTCATTCCCTACTATACAGCACTACTTTAATTCTGCCCTTTTTCAGCTTCTTGACTACCCTCCAATTCTTTAGCTGCTCTAATTCCTGATCACTGAAATCATTCATAATATTACTGTAGAGGATATACTTATCTGTTGTCAAGTCATATTCGTGGTAGCCTGGGTCTTGTGAATTTAAATCAAGATATTTTCTATCGACTCTTAATGGAAAGGCAGTTCCTATTTCTGAAGAAGACAAGTCCTTATTGGATACTACATAGTCAAACATCTCTCTTTCTAACTTATAAAAAGGCCAATGGGCAGCAGTAACATCCCAGCCTTGCGCAATCTTATCTGGATAAATGACTAAGTTGCCTAAAGACACAATTCCAATGACTAGAGCACTGTACAGGACTTTGTAGTTTTTGAGATATTGCAAAATCAGCAACATACTAACCAACTGGATTGGTATAAAGTAACGATGATTAAGCAGACCTTGGAAAGGAATAATTAGGAAGCCGAAAATCAGCAACAGGATCAAAAGTAAACTCAGTATGTGGGACCATTGCTTTCTGAAAATGAGAAAGTACGCAAGCATAAGATATACCAGCAACATACCGTAATCTGCCAAGCGCCAACCGAAGACAAGGCTATTTCTAAAGGCTGTCTTAAGATCTACAATGCCAAAAGAGCTGGACCAGGGAGAGGCATCATGAAAACCTACCCACCTTGTCTGAGTCCAATGATAAATCTGATAGATGACAAAAAATAGAAATGCTGGTCCAAACAAGGACATACACTTCCGAAATATATTTCTGAGTTTTTCTTTTTGTTGATAGAGGTCAAAAGCTTGGAAAAGGAATAAAGCCACAGCAACAGCAAAGCCTCTTAGACTTATCAGACAGAGCAATATCGAACCTGTATAAATATATCTTCTCTTTCTTGCTAGAACTCCATAGAGGGTCACAAGAAATCCTGCCACCAAAACTATATCAGGAGAGCTAAGGATACTATGTCCAAGATAGAAAGGACTGGTCGTCAGTGCCACTGGAAACAACCATCCCCTATCTCCCAAAATCTGCTTACCACAACGAAGTGAGAAATAGATATTCAGAATTAAAAAAGGAAATATAGAAAAGCAAGCTACTGTCAAATTCTTACCAAAGAGTTTCCACATAGCCGCCTGATACATCCCAAAGAAAGGAGGATGCCCACTATCCAATTGCTCAGGCAATAAGCCTGAAAAAACACCTTGCTCGTAATACCAAAGTCCATGCTTACCAGCAAACTGTATCGTATCCCAAAAGAGGATAAAATTTCTACTCCACCACAGCAGTAGAGCAGTCAGGATAGTGAGTATAATAAAGGGAAACCAAGGCTTCATATGCCGAAGATAAGGTTAAAGTTGTCTTAACATACGATGAATTTCGTACAAACTAATGAACTTACGATGAATTTCGTATATCATTGCTTTAGCTATAATCAATAAGATGACAACAAAGAATAAAAAGAACTACCCTACTGAGTCAGAACTGGAAGTCCTCCAGATACTCTGGGAACATGGTCCCTCTTCTGTCCGCAAGGTGAATGAGAAACTAAATGAGATAAGAGAAGTCGGCTATACCACAACTCTAAAGATCATGCAGATTATGACCGAGAAAGGACTGGTAACAAGAAATACAGACAGCAGAACGCATGTCTATCACAGCGCCGTCAAGGAAGCAGAAACACAAACCAATCTACTGGACAGTTTCATACAGAAAACCTACAGAGGCAGCGCAATGAAATTGGTAATGCAAGCTTTAGGAAAGGAAGATGCCACTACTGAAGAGCTAGAAGAGCTAAAGCAGATAATAGATAAAATCGAAAAAAAGAATCAGTAACTATCAAACCTAGATCAAATGATTACTCAACTTCTATCCCAGGACCTTGCTTTTGCCATTGCCTGGACACTGGTACATTCTATCTGGCAGATAACTCTGGTGGCTGCTCTGCTCAGCTTGGTTCTTAGGCTCAATAAGAATAAAAGCCCACAGGCGAGATACATCATTTCGTTTGCTAGTCTCGGCGTGATAGGACTGATGTCTCTGGTAACTTTTGCCAGCTACTACAATCAAGATACAGCACATACTCAAGCCGTTATAGCAGGCATCTCTGTACAACTGCTAGAGCAATCAGAACTTTCTATAAGCAGCTTACTAGGTAAGATAGACTCTTATCTTTTCGTCATTTCCTATACTTGGCTTCTGGGCTGTTTGCTTTTTATCTTAAAACTGATAGGCGGCTACACTTTTATACAGCGCTTGGCAAAATCTGCAATAGATAACAACGAGTCACTCAACAAAAAACTCCTTAAACTACAAGCAAAATTTAAAATCCAAAGAACCATACAGCTCAAAGAATCGGACAAGATTACATCTCCTATGGTCGTCGGTTTTTTCAAACCCATAATTCTATTTCCTATAGGCCTGATCAATCAATTGAGTGGTGATGAAGTTGCAGCGATTCTTGCACATGAATTAGCCCATATCAAGAGACATGACTTCCTGTTTAATCTAGTACAATCATTGGCGGAAGCCATATTCTACTTTCATCCTGGAATCTGGTATATCTCTGCCTGTATCAGCAAGGAAAGAGAGAATTGCTGCGATGACATGGCGATACAATACACCAGCAGTAAAGTGTCATATGCAAAAACTCTTATCAAACTACAAGAACTAAAACTACAAAATATAGAACCTGCAGTAGCCATGGCCGGAAAGAACAGCAACTTTGGACAGCGTATCAGAAGACTGCTGGACTTACCAGTACAAGGACAGCAGTTCAGAGAAAAATTATTGGCAGTGTGCCTGATTTGCTTTGCGTTAGTTGGCTTTGCTAAAGACAGTACCCCAGATACGACAGTAGATCCCGAAGAAATGGACGTCTACATCATAGATGATTGCCCTCAAGATATAGAAGAAATAAAATATTACGTCGATACCATACCCGAAAGAAACAACTTCCATGTCAAAAGAAGTTCTAAAGATAAAGATCTGGAGCTAAAAATGGAAGACGGGGAAATAGTAGAACTCAAAGTAGATGGAGAGACCATTCCGGAATCTGATTATGATAAGATGGAAGATGTCATCATAGAAATGATTCCTGATGGCAAGCTAGATATCATTACAGTATTCCCTGATTGTGGTGAAAACTTTGGTAATATCTATTATCTCAATAAGGACAAGAAAGTCATTGTCTTGGATTCTATACTGGAAGATGTGACAGAAAGGATGAAGGAATTTGAAAACTTCGAACTGGACAAATTTGATTTCCATTCCGATAAATTCAATAAGATTTTTATCGATTCTCTTAGAATAGAAATGGGAGGCATAGACTGGGATCAGATGAACAGTACGCCTCTAAAGATAGATTCCATCTTGGACCTACTGCCATCTAAGATACCTATGTGGGATGAATCTAATTTTGGTCTAAGTCTAAGATATCCTCAAGGTAATCCAACAATTTTAGAAAAAATAGGCCCATCACCTGATGATCTATCTAAAACCCTTTACCAATGGATAGAAATCGATGCTGATCCTTTGCCCAAAAGAAAGAATTCTTCTGTAGGAGAGGTTATAAGTTCCGAACTGAGAAAAGACAGACTTATAGCTGCTGACGAAACTTCCAAAATAGAATTGTCTGGAAAGAAACTAAAAATTAACGGAGAGAAACAACCGTCAAATATTTGGAAGAAATACAAAACCATCTACGAAGAATCAACAGGACTAGAACTCACCAAAAATTCCAAGATAGAGATCCAAGTAGAACCGCAGGCAGAAAGGCGCTACCCCATTTATAAGTTATCTAGTTAGTAAGAGGAGAGCAACAACACCAGGCTTAAAGTTGTAGGAAACTAAATATGACAGCTACCCCATCAGTAGTTTCTTCACCAAGCCTGACACCGTCTTTCCGTCTGCTTGTCCTGCTAATTTCTGAGTTGTGAGTCCCATAACTTTACCCATATCTTTCATGCTAGTGGCTCCAGTTTGGGTAATTATTTCCTTGATAATAGGAATAAGCTCATCTTCCGAGAGTTGCTTTGGAAGATAGTTTTGCAGTACAG
Organism: uncultured Saprospiraceae bacterium; assembly: GCA_964556525.1. GTDB lineage: Bacteria > Bacteroidota > Bacteroidia > Chitinophagales > Saprospiraceae > RFSX01. The sequence goes on along the minus strand of CAZKXO010000031.1, from coordinate 4,713 downwards.
CTATTTCTTCTTTCTCTACTATAGCTAAGTCCTCTCTGCCTTGCTTATTATAGATATCCAGTGAGTCTTGTCTTTGCTTTATCAGTTTCTGGACCAACTTTATCTCTGCAGCTTCGTCCAGCTCTTTGCCACTGCCGTCAGTCTTGGCTAGTAGAATGGCAGCTTTTACAGCACGTATACTTCTCATGGCAGCCTGATCTTTGGCTTTCATGGCAGTTTTGAGGTCGGTCATTAATTTAGCTTCTAGACTCATAGCTTGTTTTTATTGTGTTTCTACGATTGTGCAATATTAAGAAATTCCAAGACACAAAGCTGTTATGAGTTTTTCGTTCTACACATATACTTTGTCTACTATCCCTAGTTAGCTGTGGAGTAGATAATTAAAAAATACATGTTTTTGTCTTTATTGAAGAGTTCATAGGCTAACTGATCTTTTACTTTTATTCTTTTGTAATTGCTTAGTGTCCAGCCTTTTTCTGTAAGTTGTACCAGAGTATGTTCTTTGGAAGTGGCCTTTCTTACCAGTGTTTTCAAGAACAGAATTTCAGACTGCTCTAAGTCGATGTCGATCTGTCTAATAGATTTACCGTAAGTTAACTGTCTAGGTATGAAAATATCCTCCGTATAAAGATTATAGCAAGTATCCCGCATCACAAATTCTATTTCTGAACCCAACAACTGCTGATTTATAGGAATGGAAAATCTACCGTAGCCTAGATTAGTCAAGGCAAGTGCTTCGCATGGAGAGGTGACTGACCCAGGAATCATATTTATTGGAGCATTGGAATGTGCCTCTTCGGAATCTGTATAATAAATTGTTCCAGAATAGGTTATACCTGGATTAAAATCTGTGATGCTAAAGCTGAGATTACGAGGTTCCACAACCAACCATATAAAATCACTACCATTGGTCAAGTCTGGTATCCACTTGACAGCACTCTGCGGTAAGCTTAATTCAATATCAAAATTATCATCTACAGCTAGGATGTCTTTACAAATGAAGGCTTCGCATGGGCAGGTGGATTGATCACGACTTTTGATAAGAACACAATACTCACTGGTTCTCTTTACTTTCAAATGATCCGTCTTTGATTCCAACAAATGATTAACGTCATACCAGTCATATGTTGGCTCATCCATACAGTCTGGTAAAATAGGAGATGAAAAAATCGTCAAGCTATCACCTAAGCCACAAACATGTTGCGGATGATGATTAAGTGCTAGACCGAAACCTTCACAAGTGGTTCCTTGTATGGTCGCGCCACTATACAAAACATAATCTTTTCCTTCTTTGCAAGACTCTCCATAATCTTTTGCAATTACTTGATTGCAATCCGTCAAGCTTAAATAATAAACACCAAAGTCAAGGTTGTGCAAGGGCGGATTTTGATCTGCCTGAAAATCATTTGGGCCATACCAACTGTAACAAAAATCCTTGGTGTCATAACCAGCGACCTGCACATAAATGCTGCCTGATTTTTCCTCTGAATCAAAATGTGGGGTGATCGATACTGATGGTTGTGCAAAAGAATTACTCCTGATAACTACAAAAAATAATATAGATAAAGCTGTTCTTATCATAGGACCATATTTGAAATAACTAAAACCTTATTACAAAAGCAAAGTGCTTACATACCTAGGATGTAATTGCAGCCTTAATTACATAGAACTAAGATGGACAAAAAGGCAAGCAGTACTGTGAGGGTTTCGGATAGTTAGCGCTCTTGCGATTCTATAATTTGTGCAATACTGACAAATTCCTCAACCCCGAGCTGCTCTGGTCGTTTCTGCAACAACTCCAGGTCCAAATCATGGAGAAAAGGCTTCAGTGTATTTCTGAGTTTTTTGCGGCGCTGCTGGAAACTGGCTTTGATTATTTTCTTGTAAATCTTGTAGTCACACGGTAAGGTGTAATCCTCCTTTCTTGTCAGTGCTATCACTGCAGAGTCCACTTTAGGGGGTGGGTTAAATGCCTGAGGGCCTATCTCTAAGAGCTTCTCGGCTTTGTAATACGCTTGCGCCAGTAAGCTTAAGATACCATTAGCCTTGCTGCCAGGTTCGGCACAGATTCTATTGGCGACTTCTTTTTGGAACATTCCAACCATCTTGGGGACCAAGTCTAGATTGTCCAGCATCTTGAAGATAATCTGAGAAGAAATATTGTATGGAAAATTCCCTACTAAGCTGAAGGATTTACCATCGAAAACGGAGGAAAGATCTACGGTGAGGAAATTTTCATTAATCAAGAGTTCTGGTGACAGCTTCTGCACCAATATCGCTATCATATCCCTGTCAAACTCTACCGCCCTAAATTGATCGTACTTCTCTGCAAGGCGATAAGTGAGTACCCCTGGGCCAGGACCGACTTCCAGTATAGCTTCATCTAACGGACAGTGCTGAGATATCTGTTGCAAGATATCACCAATGACCTGCTGGTCTATGAGGAAATGCTGGCCTAGATGCTTTTTAGCTTTCAAAAATCTAATTCGGTTTTAAAAATGTCCAAAGTACTGATAATTGCCACTTTAATGCAGCTATACCCGTATCTTGTGGTCTTCCAATACAAAACGTGCTATGGCAAAGAAAATCAAAATAGGTATTACGATAGGTGACATCAATGGGATAGGACCTGAAGTCATTATAAAGGCATTATCTCATCCGAGGATGACAGATTACTTTACGCCTATCATCTATGGCCATACCAAAGCCCTAGCTTATCACAAAAACATCATCAAAGACGCCAATTTCCCCTTTGTATCCATAAATTCTGTAGCCAACGCAGGCCACAACAAGATAAATGTGATGAATTGCTGGACTGAGGATACCACTGTCAATCTTGGGGTACCTACCAAGCAGAGCGGCAGGTTTGCACAAGCAGCTATAGATCGTGCCGTTGCTGATGCTCAGGAAGGAAAAATCGATGCTATAGTCACTGCACCCATTAACAAGGAGGCGATGTCTATGGCTGGGTTCAAACATCCAGGACATACAGAGTATCTGGCGGAGCTTATGGAAGCAGCAGAAGTGGTCATGACTATGGTGTCTGATTCAGCTATCATCGCTGTCGCCAGCAACCATGTGCCTGTAAAAGACATCCTACAGAATCTAGATAAAAAGAAGATAATCAGGAAGTTAAAAGTCCTCAATAAGTCTCTAAAGCAAGATTTTGGAAAAGAAAGGCCGACTATCGGCGTTCTGGGGCTCAATCCACATGCCGGAGACAATGGTGTTATAGGTACGGAAGAAAAGGACTTTATAGAACCGGCTATCAAGGAAGCTAAGAGGAATGACGTCCTTGTTTCGGGTCCCTTCCCTGCTGATGGCTTCTTTGGCGGATCAGCCTTCAAGAAAGTGGAGGCCATTCTGGCCATGTATCATGACCAGGGCTTGATTCCATTCAAACTTATGTCTTTTGGTGACGGTGTGAATTTTACGGCTGGATTGCCAGTAATCAGGACCTCTCCAGATCATGGAACAGCTTATGATATAGCAGGACAAAATAAAGCAGATGGGGCTTCGATGAGAAAAGCGCTGTTTTTGGCTAAGGACCTGTTTAATAATAGGAGACTGTACTCGCAAACGCGAAAAGAAGAGAAAAAACCGAAGCCAGCAGAAGAAATCCAAGAGTAAGGTTGAGATTTAGGTTCTAAAAAAATCTTTCCCTAGATTGGTTTATTGCTCGTATCGCCTCTGAGACTTCGGCATCACAAATATATATAAGTAGAACACAATTTCAAGTCTTAATTTATACGTCTATAAGTGTTTGCGAGAGGGTTAGGTAGATTGTCTAGTTCTGCCAGATTATAATCCTCAATTTTCTTTATCAGTTTGTGTGCATAAGCCTTATCGGTAGCATATCCAGCCTTCTGGAGGCCATGTGCCCAGGCCTTATAGTCTTTTCTATCTAGAAAAAACAATTGCACGTAATTGGTGCTGTTCTTTAGGAAATTGGAGTGATCTACGTAGGAATCCAAGGCAGAATTATAGGATCTGAAGCAAGACTTTATCAGTTCTCCCCTGCTATTGAGGTCATCGTCTTTGTGGTAATAAGTACCTCCTGTCCAGTATTTTTTGCATTTGATGCCAAAGTGGTTATTGGCTTTGGTCGCCAGACTGCTCAGTCCATAATTAGATTCGTGTAGTGCTTGTGCCATAGTAATAGATGCTGGCACTCCAGAGCGGTACATTTCCACCACAGCAAGTTGCTTGTAGGTATCAATGTATGTAAGGGCCTCCGCTTTCTTACTGCTCGGTGGATCTGCACTGAATAGTAAGATGAGGAGAAATAGATATGTATTTCCCAAAATCAGGTTGTTTTACTTCTTAAATCCAAAAGCTGTGCCATATTGTGAAAAATTGCAATATGATGGGGTTAATTAAAATTTGGTGTGGTGGATTCACTTTGGATTATGCAGATTGCTTAACAATCGGACATTTATTTTATTCGACACAAAATCAATCGACCTCTCAGCTCCGCTTGGGCTGTCTGTATATAGTCGTATGAAATCTGAGCTGTTCACACAGCGCTTTGTGCAAGGGCTTGTTTGTATTAATATTTGACGTAGGCGGCTCTGCTCCTAGGCTTGTCGACAGCCTACGCCAAACGTAGGTTATGTGGACTTTTTGCTGGTATTCTTCTTTTTATAAATCGCGAATATAAAGTCACTTTGATTTTGTTTGAGGTATAGATCCTCTTCTTCAAATAATTTGTCT
>CAZKXO010000030.1:16723-18861 GCA_964556525.1 uncultured Saprospiraceae bacterium | reverse complement strand
ATATAAGCACATAGAAATAACAAGCGAACAAGAACTAAAAGATTCTTATGGAAACATCATAAAGACCAAGAAAGGAAAAATAGAAAAGTTTACATTGGGCAATATAGTTTTTGCTGATGCTCCAGTGGGTTTCTTCAAAGGACAAATAGGTAGACAGAAAATAAGTCTAATGGGTGGTGACATCATAAAACGATACAACTTTGTTCTCGATCCTAAAAGAGAGTTTATTTTTATTAAGTCTAACAGTTTTACTGGAGTACCTTTTGTTAGTGGATAAAAACAAAACCTTTGCCTTCTTATAAATTTAATCATATAGCACTTTCAGTAAAAGACGTGGCTGAGTCTGTTGCCTTTTACCAAGCCATCTTTCAATTCCAAGAAATAGAGAATACCGCCTCAGGTTCCAAAACCAAATGGTTGCTAATTGATGATACGACACAATTGCACCTCATCCCTATACCAGATTTTGAAGTCAAGACCAATAAGGCCGTACATTTTGCTGTCTCTACTGATGACTTGGGTGGAGCTATTCGGGTCTTGACAGATCCTTAGCCGTTGCTTTCACAAATAAAAACATTACACCATTCCGTGACTCAAGTCACACTTTCTTTTCTAAACACTGCTCAACTTTAAGTCCAAAAAATGAAATACTTATTAATTGTCCTGGCTATAGCCCTTATACTTTTCATATTGAATCATAAAGCATCTACAAAATCTCTTGCCCTACCTCAGAATGCCTTTCTTGTGGATGTGCGGACCACAGAAGAATTCAGCAAAGGCAGCGTCCCTGGTTCGGTCAATATTCCACTTAGCGATATTCCTTCATCTATAGACGAGTTTCAAGGTAAAGAGAACATTGTCCTATTTTGCAGGTCAGGAAACCGAAGTGGCAAAGCCATAAAAATCCTTGAGCAAGCTGGTGTCCAAAACCTTACTAATGGTGGTGGATGGAAAAGTGTTTTGAAGGCAATTGCCGATACTCCTAATTAAAAAATCAAAACAATATTTTTCTTGTATGTGACACAGGTCACAGAATAGCTTCGCTACTCCATCTAAGTTTGATTCGATATTGGCAGTTTTCTGTCATAAAATTCATAATTAAACAAAACTTCAGATGGAACAGAGTATGTCAGTAAAGTCCTTAAGTGTTTTGGCTTTACTACTTATCAGTCAATTTTCAATTGCACAAAATGTCGGAATAGGAACCAGTACTCCTGGCGCCAAATTAATGGTCGTTGCAGATACCACTGGTGCGCCTGCATTAAATATTCTAAATAACGGTAACAACCCGATGAGCCCTGCTTTGCGAGTAAATAATAATGGCAGAGTCGGCATCGGCACCACAACACCAGGCGCAAGATTTATGGTCGTTGGTCAGGATGGTGCTCCGACACTTAATGTACTTCATGATGGCACAAATCCTACAAACCCTGCCATCAGAGTCAATGACAATGGCAGAGTGGGCATCGGCACAGCCGCACCGGGCGCAAGATTTATGGTTGTCGGTACTGCGGGAGCGCCCACTTTTAATGTACTTCACGATGGTTCTAACCCAATGAATCCCGCAATCAGAGTTAATGAAGATGGCAACGTCGGTATAGGCACCACTGCTCCAAGTTCACGATTACAAGTAGACGGTCGTATGAGTGCCACTAGCTTACAAGTAAGTGCTGGTGCAACACCAGGAGCTGTACTGACTTCTGATGCTGAAGGTAATGCAACTTGGCAGGTTCCTACTGGCTCTACGGGCAGCAGCAACTGGATAGACAGTGGATTCAATATTCTTTCTACTAATTCTGGAAATGTTGGTATAGGTACAAATACTCCTGGCGCAAGACTTATGGTGGTAGGCAATGAAAACATGCCTGCACTTAATATTCTCAACTTCGGTGCTGACCCTACTAATCCCGCTCTAAGAGTAAATGATAATGGTAGAGTAGGACTCGGTACCACAACACCAGGCGCAAGATTTATGATCGTTGGTCAGGATGGTGCTCCGACACTTAATGTACTTCATGATGGCACAAATCCTACAAACCCTGCCATCAGAGTCAACGACAATGGCAGAGTAGGCATAGGTACTACTGCTCCTGGTGCAAGACTCATGGTCGTTGCTGAAGCAGGTGCACCTGCAGTGA
>CAZKXO010000030.1:0-16623 GCA_964556525.1 uncultured Saprospiraceae bacterium | reverse complement strand
ACTGCTCCTGGTGCAAGACTCATGGTCGTTGCTGAAGCAGGTGCACCTGCAGTGAATGTTTTGCACGATGGTACCAATCCTATGAATCCGGCTCTGAGAGTCAATGACAATGGTAGAGTGGGTATAGGTACTACTGCTCCTGGCGCAAGACTCATGGTTATAGGCGAAGCAGGTGCACCAACCCTAAATGTATTACACGACAGCGCCAACCCCATGAACCCATCAATCAGAGTTAACGATAATGGCAATGTGGGTTTTGGTACGACAGCTCCAAGTGCAAGAATAGAAGTTGCTGATGGTGATGTTTATTTAAATGATGCTAGTCATGGAATAATACTTACTGCACCAAATGATTTGTGTTTTAGGGTGACTGTAGGTTCTACTGGTCAGTTGGAAACAGATCAGATTACTTGTCCTAATTAATCTTGGAGTTATGAAGAAATATATATTGATTCTTACAGCTCTGATTGTATCCTCGAGTATGCTCTCGGCCCAGTTTTACAACGATGGGGCGCTTGTGACTATACAGCCAGGTGCTTTAGTACACATACAGGGTGACTTTATTAATCAGGGTGGAGAAATCACTAACAGTGGTCTGATAGAGCTCGGGGGAAATTGGGAAAATACTGTTATGACCTTCCCTATGACACCAGGAAGTGGTGTGGTTAATTTAGTTGGTGGTTCACAGATTATTGGAGGTGAGTTCCCTACTCTTTTTCATGAGTTGAACCTTAGCTCTGATCCAGAATTGATCTTAAGGTCTAATATTAGTATAGGGGACCAAGTGAATCTAAACAATGGTAGTATTCTGCTTAATCAAAATATCCTGCATCTACTCAATGCACTGCCCGAGGCCATTAGTTCTGATGCAGGCGGTGTCATTGCAGAAACTGCTGATGTTTATGGCTATGTACGTTGGGATATGGGGGAAGTTGCATCCAACAGTTACAGCATACCGTTTATCACTGGCACAGACGGAACAGGTATCCCGCTTGACTATGAGCTAGTGAGTTCTGGATCAGGAGAGATGGGTTATTTGTTGTTTACCACTTACGGTACTGAAAACGACAATAGACCGTTGCCTTTGGGAGTTTCAGACATTGAAATAAATAGTGATGATACAGGATTGGCTATTGTAGATCGGTATTGGGTGATATGCGATGTGGACTATACAACGCCACCTGAAGGCAGTACGAGCTTTAGCTATGATAACGAAGTCGGAGGAAGTAATGAAATCGTAACTGAAAATCTAGTGGTGATTTACTGGGACGAAGTCGAAGGCTGGAGGGCTTTTGAGGAAAGTACTTCTGCAAACAATGTTATAAGCGCTGCTATAGGCCAAAACTACAGCAGTTATGCTCTATGGTCTGGGGAAGTAAGTAGTACTGTGGAGCTCGACGTAATAACAGCATTTTCATTATACCCCAATCCTACTTCTGATCAGCTGACAGTAAAATTATCTAGCAAAATATCAGAGCCGGTGATGTTCTATGTAATAGACCAATTGGGTAGGACTGTACAAAAAAGACCACTTGATCTGATTCGTGGTGATGTAGAAGTTGTGCTGGATGTTAGTGATCAGCCTTCTGGCTTTTATACCCTTAATGTAGTAGGTGACTCTGTTCTGTCCATCCGTTCGTTTTCCATTGTGGATTAGAAAACGAAATTGGTTTATTATGTTCTGGGTGCCTCTTCTTGAAAACAGAAGGGGCATCTTTATTTCCTACTTAGATTTTCTCTAAAAGGGAGCTCACTAGACAATTGCATAATCATAACTTGCTCTTCTGAAAAACTGTATTCTTTCAGATAGCAGGGTTTATAGTAGGACATATAGTTTTCTATAATCGGATTAAATGTATGACCTTCTTCACTTTCTAGTCCAAACATACCGCACTTCGTATAATTTACGTAGACTTCGAATACTGTTCCTGGGTCTGGTGGTGTATCACAAAGCCTATCTCCTACTAAGTAACAATCGTCGCTATCAAATACATCCTTTCCGAACAAATGTTGTTCGAACGTATGGTAGAGTCCAAAGAAATGTCCCATTTCGTGCGCCACTATTTTGTCATCCAATAAATCAAATCTGCTCAAAACAATATTATCTGTTCTATCCGATAAGATATAGGAAAACCCACCTACTTTGGCACAACTTATACTGGTAGGCGTTACATCACAAAACTCATCTCTGTACTCCATGACATATATGGTAAGTACATCTGGTTTGTCATTGATGCCGGAAAATGTATCATAGATATTATTACTATTATGAGACAGGTCTTCGATGCATAAATTTTGGTCCAGTTTTCCTATTTCATCTATATAAAATTCAAAGTTGGCTTTGGCAAATGAATTATTTAGTCCTTCGAGTGCCTGTGTCACCTCATTGGTATTCACGGAATCGTTCTTAGGGTTTACATAGACAAAGCGAAGGGGAAATTTCTTGGTTTGAAAAGTCATCAACTTGTCTTTTATAGAGTCTAGTTGGATAAGTTTATATATAAGCTCCGCATTCTCTTTATGTATACTGGCATCACAATTAAGTCGGCACCATTTTTTATTTTCTTCTACTTGAGAACTTGCTGGCAAGCAGTGTATTAATGCTAATAGTAAGATTATAGTTCTCATGTTATTTATTTGTAAATGGTGCTGGTTTAATTTCTCTTGTCTATACCCCAGTGCAATTTATGTCTTATTGTATTCATAAAGTTGTCGCCTTCCAGCTGAATCAGCTTCGTTTGGAAAGGATTCTTCTTTAAGGTCAGTTTATATTCGGAAGTAACGGTCGTGTACCTACTGTCTAGGGTACAGAGGTAGTTTTCGGAGCGGCCTTCTATCTTGAAAGTCAGTTCGTGATCACTAGACAAGACCACTGGTCTTACATTGAGGTTGTGTGGTGCTACTGGCGTCAGTATAAAGTTGTCAGCAGTAGGAAAAATTATAGGACCACCACAACTGAGACTGTAGCCCGTGGAACCTGTCGGTGTAGAAACGATAAGCCCATCTGCCCAATAGGAATTGAGAAAATTCCCGTCTACATAAGTATGAAGGACTATCATGGAAGAATTATCTCTTTTGAGCAAAGTAAAATCATTGAGAGCATAATTCTTGTCGCCAAAGGTGCCCGGGTCTGTTGTCAGTTGCAACATAACTCTTGAGCTGATACTGTATTTCTTCTCCAAGAGTAGGTCTATCGCTTGTTCTATTCTTGTTTGTTCTATACTGGCCAGAAAACCGAGTCTTCCCATGTTTATACCAAGAATAGGAATTTCTGCTTTGCGTATAAGTGTAACTGCGGAAAGTATGGTGCCATCGCCGCCTAGGGTAATGATGACCTTAGGCCTATATTCTATGAGCTCTTTGTGCGAAGCTATTATGTCTGCACTTCCTAGATCAAATGGGGCTTCCTCTGTCAAACCACCAGCAAACTTGTACTCTATCCCCTCTTTTTGGAGCTTGTCCAAGAGCATATGAGTATATTGTTCATAATCTGCTTTCCATTTCTGTCCGTATATAATTGTCTTCATACTTGCAGCTAAGGTATCAGAAAGATATAGAATTGTGCAAAAACAACCCGTGTTCGCCTATATCATTAAAGCTGTACTCAAAGCTAAACAGAAAATTATTAAAGAATATAAGGTCTAGCGCTGGTCCTCCTCCGTAGATCAACCTATTATTCAGAAAATTGGTCTTTATGTAGGTTCGTTCGTTAACATAAGCGAAGTCAAAATTGGCGCGAAGAAAGACGGTAAGATTCATTTTTTTGAACTGCTGTGGTAGGCGTTTCAAGGTATTGAGGTTGTCATCAAAGAGTCGCCATTTAAAATCATTCATGCTGATGGCGTAGTCGGTACCATCCATAACATAGAGCTCATAGCCACTTACAATGTCTCTGCTCCAGCCTAGTCCTGTATTATTGGCAAAAGCTACCACGTTTCTATTGAGATTGGTTTTGCCCTTGTTTCTTGTGCTGAATATGAAGTTCTCATTCCTTTTGAAAGAATGGTGTATCTCAAAGCCTAACTCCATAGTCAGGTTATCATAGTCCCCAAAGATGCCCAGTCCTTCTTTTTTGATATTGCCAAAGATGAGGTACCCACCCTGTGGATAGTTAGAGTACAAGCGCTTATCATAATTGAAGTTGTACTCTATAAAGAAAAACCTCAGGTCTGTCCGACCATCTAGGAAGTAATCTGGGTTGAGTTCTGTAGCCACAAAATCATCTATTCTATTGTGATGAAACTCCAGGCGCAAAGAATGGAAGGCATTCAGCGTAGGACGGTATTTTATTTGTGGTCCTACACGAAAGCGTGAAAGCAATTTTCGCTCATCCTCTCGCATATGAAAGAGGGTTTTATTGTTTTCAGTTTTGAAAGCAATCTCTCTGTTTTCAGAGTAAAAAATACTTGCTGCCAATCCTAGCTTATTGTCCAGTGCCAGATAGGGATAGGCATACTCCAATTCGTATTTCCGTGTATACCCAAAGTGTACCTTTAGTTTCAGTGGATCTCTATTACCTGTAAAGTTATAGTGTCCCATTCGGAAGCCGTAGTTGGTCCGATTAAGTTGTCGGCCTTGTTCTTTCCACCATACGGTAAAATTTCTGTCTGCTAGCTCGAAGATGGGAACTGGAAATAAGTACCAGTTTTCCTCTAATAGTATTTCTATATCGGCCGACCCTTCGTCTACTTTATAGTTGACTAAATTTAGGTTCACATTATTGAAGAGTCCTGTGCTGAGGATTTGTAATCTGGTATTGGCAAAGGTCTTATCTAGTTCTGACAACAAGATACTCTCGCCTGCTTCAAAGCTAAGCTCTCTTTCTATGACCTTGTCTTTGGTTTTTTTATTTCCTGAAAATAGGACTTTGTTGATGTATACTTTATCCGTTTGCCCGTAGGCGAAGAAGGTGCATAACGAAAAAATTATAATAAGGGCCCTAGACATTCAGATAGGTCATTAGGAGATCATAACGAGACTTCAGATCGCTCTCGTACTCATCTTCTGAGAAGGTGGCATGTATGCGGTAATCATATCTCTCTAGGGAGGAGAGCATTTTACTTATTTCCTGACGATTGATTTTTAGGGTGACCAAGATATTCGGGCTATTGGTCAAACTGGTTACAAAGCTGGCCAAGATACTGGCACCCTCCATTTCTAATACCCGTGTGATATCCGAAAGTGAATACTCACTCCTTGTACTTTCTATAACAATAATACTGCCTGGTTCTTTAAAAGAGAAAGTGTCGGCATAATACTTTATAAGGTCCTCTTGTGTAATCATACCGACATATTTATTGTCGTGATTCACGACCGGCATGACTGTCATATTATTCTGGGCCATCTTCCCCAAAATCTCAAAGATATGTTCATCTACTGTAACAAAGATGTAAGATTGACTTAGGCGAAAAGTGCTGATTTTATTGTCCAAATCGGTGCTAGACACCTGATCTTCTGAGATAATCCCTAATAATTCGTTGTTTTCTACGACAGGAAGGTCGCTGACATGGTAGATGCTCATCATCGTCATGGCCTGTGCACAGTTATCGTCCGGTCTCAGCGGAAGAAGGTCGTTAGTCGTTATCTCTTTTGCTATCACTACTTGTTAGACGTATATTTTGAGCAAAAAGTTTGCTTAGTTTCTCATGAGTTTGTCTTTCTCATAGATATATTCCCTTTCCGACAATAGGCCCCTACTTCTCAGTTCCTTGAGTTTATTGAGTTGTGAAAGCAGCAAATCGTCCTGTAACAGGTCATCTTTTGGTGGTTCTACTGCTTTGGCCCGTTCCACTTTCTTATAGTTATTGTTTACAAAAGCTTCGTAATCTGGCTGTATTCTCAGAAAGGCTAACTCGTCTACTGTTTTGATTTTTTCCAAATCCTTAAACCCCAGATCTATTGCTTTTTCCAAATATATCAGGCTTTCATCGGTCTTCTCCAGTAAAGAATAGATAGAGGCCATATTAAAATACATCTCTTTATCGGCGGCGGTTATCTCTGCAGATTTTTTGTAGTCTTCCAGTGCACCTTCCAGATCATACTCTTTGAATTTCTGATCTGCGCTTTTCCTAAAAGGATTTGACCTGGACTTGCTCGTTGCTTGTTCTACTTGATATCTTGCCCTAGACATAGTCACGTCTCTGTTGCTTTTTCTCGCTGGTCTTTCTCTAAGGTTTGTATCTGCTTGGCGACGACGTCCCTGCTTTCTGTTATTCCGTTTGTTGAACTTAGCATCAAACTGTGCTGTAGACATACTAAATAATCTAACGGCATCCAATACCCCTAGTAATGCACCCAGAGGCATAAAGAAAATACTAGAGGTCAATATAGACATAATGGTATAGAAGATGCCTGCTCCGGGATCATTCAGATAAAACTTGTGCATACCTATGACACCACCTAATAAGGCCAGAACTGCTGCTGTTGTTTTGTTTTTTCCCATAGATTAAAATACTTTGGTGGTCAGTACTGCTATATCGTCTACAAATTCCTGTTCTCCTTTAAACTCTTCTAGTTTTTCTATCAGTTTGTTATTAAATGTTTTCGGGTCGAATTCCTTATTGTTGAGAACAAATTCCATAATCTTCGATTCTTCATAATAGACCCCTTGATCATCCTGAAGGTCTGCCAGTCCATCTGTAAAACAGAACAAAAATGAATCTGTCTTCAGTGGTATCACCTCTTCTTCTATAAATGGCAGCTTCTCGAAGGCACCGATTACTGTAGAGCCCTTTTTCAATTGTCGGATTTTTCCCCCATTAATAAGATAAGGTGGATAGTGTCCTGCATTGATGTAACGCAACTCTCGTTTGCTGGTGTCTATTTCTGCTATAAAAAAGGTGATAAACTTATCGCTCTTGGTAATTCTGTACACTGCCTGATTCAGTGCAAACACGAAAGTCTCCAGATCTCTATACTGATATATGAGACTGTGTAGCATCGCTTGGAAATTAGACATCAATAAAGCTGCCGCCACTCCTTTGCCCGAGATGTCCGCTATAACAACAGCGAAGCGTTCCTCTGAAAATTTTACAAAGTCTACATAATCTCCTCCAACATTGTAGTGCGGCTTATAGTAGATGTCCACCTGATACAAGTCACTGCTAGGTATATTTTCAGGAATAAGCATCTGCTGAAACTTCTTAGCAAGTTCCATCTCTTTATTGAATCTCTCTTGTTTTATCTGTTGTCTGAAGAGGCGTTTGTTTTCTATAGCAACTGCAATAATATTGGTGATTGTCGTTATGAACTGTATCTTATTATAGATATCTTCTTTGTCCTTGATACCTCCTATGAGGGCATAAGCGATAGGGTTGCTTTTGTGAAAAACCGGAATGATGATATCAAAAAGGCGCACGTAAGCGTGGTCATCGTCCTTCACAGTGTGCAAGCGCTTAAATTGTAGACATTCTTCTATCAGTAAGTCCTCTAGCTCATCTTCTACATTGATCTTGGTAGCGGAATTCCACCCAGTATCAGTATGGATAAAAAGGATCATTTTTTTGATGCCCATCTCCCAACTCAGAAAGGATTTGTACATATTGTAGAGCCCATCTGAAGATACATTGTCATTGATAGCCTGAGTGATAGTCAAGAGACTCTTGATCTGCAGCTCTTTCAAACTCAGTTCTTTCTCTAGTTTTTCCAATAAGTCTATCTCTCTGTTTATCATTATAATTTATCCAGTCAGTTTGCTGTTATCTAGATGACGTGTTGCATCACGGGACGATTTTTTTTCAATATTACGCTTAATACTTGCTTCAAGATCTATTTCCATTTGGTTAGCAAGACAAGTCACCACAAATATAATATCTGAAAGCTCATCAGCTATAGCGGCTTTTATATCGGCTGGCTCCCGATCTTTTTTGAAGCTTTGTTCACCATAGGTCCTGGACATCAGCTTTGCCAACTCCCCTACTTCCTCGGTTAGGACTGCCATATTGGTCAACTCATCGAAGTATCTGACACCAATTGTCTGTATCCACTCATCCGTCTGTTGCTGTAGTTCTGCTATAGTCATATTTATTCCTTGTTCTCAGTATCCATGATAATAGTCACCGGTCCATCGTTGGTATACTCTACCTTCATATCTGCTCCAAAAATACCCGTGCCTACAGGAACCTCATATGTATCCTTTACATGTTCCACAAATTCCTCATAGAGTTTATTGGCAAATTCTGGTCCAGCAGATCTTAAATAGGAAGGTCTGTTACCTTTTTTCGTACTTGCATATAAAGTAAACTGGCTGATGATTAGCAAGCCACCTCCAATATCTGTCAGAGCTTTGTTCATCTTACCAGCTTCGTCGCTAAAGATTCTCATAAGGACCAGCTTTCTAGCTAGCCATTCGATATCTTCTTTACTATCTTGAGCCGTGATTCCCAGATATACAATAAGTCCTTTATCTATAGCACCTGTTATTGCACCATCTACTTTGACCGTAGCAGGTAAAACTGACCGCTGTACGACTGCTCTCATATCTGTGGATTATCTGTTATAAATTCGCTGTTATAAACATTCAAAAGAAGGGGTAAAAATATTATGTGTCTATTACATATATGGATAATTTATATGTATGTTTTTTTAATATTTTCTCTTCCTTCTATCTTATAGATCTAGACATCATCAAAATACTGAAATTTTGCACAATGTCGCTTTTCCACAGGCTGTGCATTAGATGATTATAATGCCAGTATAAGTAGAGAATGACTGTGTATAACATGTAGAATCAGCTACCTATAATATTAGTCATCATTATCTAGTCGATATAGTAATGAACTTATACAGCAATTCACAGGACTAATAATAATGAACTTCTTTTTTTAAATAGAGAAAACAACTATTAAGATGGAAGTGGAAATGTGGAATAGTTTAAAAAGCTCAACGATTCTCCTTTCTTTAAATCATATCTAAATAAATTGCGTCGTGAAACATTTAGCTTGGAACAGCATTCTACAAGCAAGCATAAGCACAACTCTATGAAATACAATAAGTATGTGAGATACTGGCTCATTGCAGGCTGTATCTTGCTGTTTTTCCAAATTTTTATTGGAGGCGTTACGAGGATTACAGGATCTGGTTTGTCTATTACAAAATGGGAGATAGTTACAGGTACTTTCCCGCCTATGACTGAATCAGCCTGGAATCATGAGTTTGACTTGTATAAAGCTACCCCACAGTATGAGAAGATCAATCAGGGCATGGAACTCTCCAAATTCAAGTTTATCTATTTCTGGGAATATTTCCATAGGCTTTGGGCTAGATTGATGGGCTTTGTTTTTCTATTCCCTTTCTTATTCTTCATACGGAAAAAGTGGATAGATAAGTGGATGATAAGGCAATTGGGCTTAGTTATATTTTGGGCTATGATGGCTGCTGTCTTTGGGTGGATAATGGTAGCTAGCGGCCTTGTAGAAAGACCGTGGGTAAATGCTTACAAACTCTCATTGCATCTTGGCATAGCACTGGCTACACTTAGCTTTCTGGTCTGGGGGACTTATCGGGCACATGATCTACATACAAGCGCTGTTAATAATAAAGTGTTACACAGGTTGGCATGTTTGTTCTTATTTGCTCTGGTATTACAGATTTTTTTTGGTGCTATTGTCAGTGGTATGAGAGCGGCTTTGTACTACCCTAGCTGGCCTGATATGAATGGTCATTATTTACCTTCTATCTTGTTAGATGGTGATAGTTGGAAGTTGGAGAACTTGGTGGATTATGATAAGGACGCATTTATGCCTGCACTTATCCATGTATTACATAGGAACTGGGGTTATTTTGTCTACTTTTTTGGTCTTTTCTTAAGTGTTAAAATTTTAAGATACCCCCTAAGGAAAATCTTTTATCGTTTTAATATAGCAATGATAGTAGTGCTTAACCTGCAGGTTATCTTAGGAATTTTAACTTTGCTGAATAGTAGGATAGCCATACCGTTGTTCTATGGAGTTATGCATCAGGCAATTGCTATATTTATCTTGTGTATATCTTTGTTTAATATTTATGCTCTAAAAAGAAGAACATATAACTAGTGTTTGATAAGTTAATTAAAGATGAGGGTTTCTTGTACCAGGAATCTAAAGGTAGTGATGAGATTTTATTGTTATTACATGGTCTCTTTGGAGCAGCTGGTAACTTTTTAGCATTACAGCAGAAGTTTGCAACTAGCTACAATGTTGTGACACCTGCATTGCCTATTATGTCTATGCCTATTAAGGAATTGAGCCTTGAGGGTCTAGTAGCTTACGTAGAATCATTTGTAGATTTTAAAGGCTTCAAAAAGATGCATATAATAGGCAATTCTTTAGGCGGACATATAGCTCAATTATTTGCCTTAGCCAATCCAGCTAAAGTAGCTTCTATAACACTAACTGGCAGTTCTGGTCTCTTTGAAAATTCAATGGGTTCAACTTTCCCAAAGAGAGGTGACTATGAATTTATAAAAAGAAAAACACAGACAACATTTTATGATCCTAGAATTGCAACAAAGGATATAGTTGACGAAGTGTTCGAAACTGTAAATGATAGGAATAAGGCTATACGTGTAGTAGTAGCTGCCAAATCAGCAGTTAGGAATAACTTAGAGAAACGCATTAATAAAATAATAGCTCCCGTATTACTAGTATGGGGCAAACAAGATACAATCACACCTGCTTGGGTAGGAGAGAAGTTCCATGAATTATTACCTAATTCTCAGCTGGAGATAATAGACAAATGTGGACATGCACCAATGATGGAAAGACCCAAAGAATTTAACCGAATCTTAGATAAGTTTTTAGCTAACTTAAGAAAGATATAATAATAAAAAAGCAGTGCCTTATGACACTGCTTTTTTTGATTACGGTTGTTGCATTTCTTTTTCTTTCTCTTTAGCCTTCTTTGCTCGCTGCATAGGATTTTGTCCTCTGGTAGCTCCTCTTCTACCAGATGAATTTCGCTTAAAGAGTTCAAACCTGTCTGGATTGGCTTTTGGCTTGTAAGAATTATTAGAAACATCTACATCTGCAGTTTCCAGGTATGGATCTAAGATGATGTCATCTACTTTTTTATCAAAGGCAAAACTCTTAGTCACAGAACCACCAAATCTCCAAATCTCTGCTGGAATTCTTTTAAGCTCTTCAGTACCGTCTTCAAATTTGAAGAGTAAGATAACTGGCATTACAAGTCCTCCTTTATTAGCAAGTTCTAAAGTGTAGTAGTGGTTGCCAGCATCTAATAATGCTTTTTCTTCATCACTTAGCTTAGACAAGTAATCCTTGTATTCTGCATCGTCTATTGCATCTTTATCTAAAGGATCATAATCTGTGTAATAGTCTTCTATGCTCGGGTCAGCTTCATTAAGTGTCTCAGGAATATCTGCTCTATTTCTAATTCTGGTTATGTCATAAGTCGTGGCTGCTCTATGTGCTTTGTCACGTTCTTCTTCAGCTCTAGGATCTTTATTGTCTATCTGTGTATATTTTACTTCAGTCAGTTCTTGATCGCAATGATCATTAGTATAGAACCATCCTCTCCAGAACCAATCCAAATCTACTGCAGAGGCATCTTCCATAGTTCTGAAAAAGTCAGCAGGTGCAGGATGTTTGAAAGCCCATCTTTCACAGTATTCCTTGAAAGCATGATCAAATAGTTCTCTTCCCATTACAGTCTCCCTTAGTATATTAAGAGCAGTGGCTGGCTTACCGTAGGCATTATTACCAAACTGGAAGATAGATTCTGAGTTAGTCATAATAGGTGAGATTCTACTTTTATCTCCACCCATGTAGTTTGTAATTTTTGAAGCAGGCCCTCTTCTAGAAGGATAGTTTCTTTCCCAATGTTGTTCTGTTAGGTACTGTACAAAAGTATTGAGTCCTTCATCCATCCAGGTCCATTGTCTCTCATCAGAATTGATAATCATTGGAAACCAATTGTGTCCGACTTCATGTATAATAACACCGATATGGCCATACTTCATTCTTTGAGAGTAGGTACCATCAGATTCACATCTACCGAAGTTGAAACAGATCATTGGATATTCCATTCCCATATTCCCGTCTATAGACCAGGCTGTAGGATATGGATAATCTATGGTATAGTGAGAAAACCATTTTACTGTATGAGCAACTGCCTTGGTAGAGTACTGACTCCATAAGCAATCTCCTTCTTTAGTCCACATGGATGCAGCCATTACGGTACGACCATCAGACATGGGTACTCCCATTGCATCCCAGATAAATCTTCTTGATGTAGCGAAAGCAAAGTCTCTGACATTATCTGCATGAAAGATCCAAGTCTTCTTCTTGGAAGGAATGCCATCTCCTGCTGCTTCTATTCGGTCATCTGCTTCTTCTAATGTAGCAATAAGAACAGGTTGTTCGCTTTCTTTCATTGCTTTCTTAAGTCTTTTCTTTTGCTCTCCGGAAAGTACTTTATCAGCATTTTGTAATTCACCCGTGGAAGAAACCAAGTGATCGTTAGGGACTGTAATCTCTACCTTGTAATCACCGAAGGTTAGGGAGAATTCTCCTCTACCTAAGAATTGCTTGTTTTGCCAACCATACACGTCATTATAGAGACACATTCTGGGGAAGTACTGAGCTATAACGTATACATTGTGACCATCATCGAAGGGCTCATAGCCACTACGTCCACCTATCTTTTTTGTGTTATTGATATTATACCACCAGTCAATGGAAAACTTAGTATTCTGACCTGGTTTAAGTGGAGAAGGTAAATCTATACGCATCATTGTTTTATTGATAGTATAGTCCATGCCTTTGCCATTAGCATTTTTTACAGCTTCTATTTTAAAGCCTCCATCAAAACTAGGGTTTAGATTATCTAGAGCTGTTGTGCTCATTTTCTCTCCTATATTACTGCCTTTTATATCGTGAGAGTGAGAATCTTTAGCTCTGACATTCTGATCTAATTGTACCCACAGGTATTTTAGATCATCAGGTGAGTTATTATAGTATACGATAGTTTCAGAACCAGTAAGAATCTGCTTCTCATCGTCTATTTCTATTTTCATATCGTAGTCTGCTCGTTGCTGCCAGTATTCATGACCAGGCGCACCAGAAGCGGTACGATATACATTAGGAGTGGGTAGCTCTTCGTATAGTTGTTTGAACTTGCTTTGGTTGTAGTTATCTACTTGTGCTGATATACTAGCACAACAAAAAAGCAAAAGAGCTAGATAGATATATGTTCTCATTATAGTGTTAATGTGACAAAATGTGTAAAGGTATAACTAAAGCTACAATAAAAGTTATCTCCTTATTTACAAAACCAACATCTAAAAGCAAGAATTATATGAATGATAATTGTAATATATATCAAAGGTTGTTCCACGTGGAACATTAAGAAATTAAGAAGTATAAAGAGATGTGGAATCATTAAAAGATACTCATCAATGAACCGCAGCATTTATAGAAAGAATTTTACTCCTATACTACTTGTGATAAGCTTCTGTAAATAGTTTCTCTTAATCCCGATACTCTGTTCAATTACATTTTTGTATTGGCCTAACTATTACTCACTTGATGGACAAGTTTCATTTTATTAAGCATTTCAGTTCCAGATGGAACATAATCTTCGCTAGAATCAATTGTCAATACTGAAGTTTCTGTCTTTTAACTCATCCCCTGTCCTTCTCTTAATATTTAGAGGTCGGAATCAATTTCTTTGAGCCTGAGCGAGTTCAAAATCAACTATGTATTTGAATGAATATGACTTCTAGCTAACAAGTAATCTTTGAATAGCTTATACTCCTTACCTAATGTAGTGCTGGTCCCTTCTTTGGTATCAAAGTCCTTTAAGGCTTGAGGAATAGAAAATTTACCTACTGTATTTTCCATAACATCAAGAAACTTTCCAGGATGAGCAGTCTCGAGAAATATTGTGTGATGGAAGGGTTTATTAATGAGATATTCTTTGCAAGCTAGAAATCCAAGAGCACCATGAGGATCTGCTATATAATCATGATTCTCTTTTATCTCCCTTATAGCTGTAGCATTAGTATGATCATTATAGCACATTCCTATAAGTTCTTCTTTTATATAGTTCCACGTGGAACTCTCAGAATCCTTTTCATAGAGTGCCATCATCCTAGGGAAATTACTAGGATCTCCGACATCCATTGCATTAGAGATTGTAGCTATGGACGGTCTGGCCACATAGTTTCCAGTACCTAAATAATCAGGAACAGTCTTATTGATATTTGTGGCAGCAACAAAGGTATGTATAGGCAGACCCATTTTTTTAGCCAACATACCCGCAGTAAGATTTCCGAAATTGCCAGAAGGAACAACATAGACGATAGGGGCTGATCTCTCTTGTACTTGCTTGTATCCTTCAAAATAATAGAATGACTGAGGAAGCAAACGAGCAATATTAATAGAGTTGGCTGAACTGAAATTGTATTTCTTCTTGAGATCCTCATCTAGAAAGGCTTGTTTCACCAAACGCTGACAATCATCAAAAACACCATCTACTTCTACTGCAGAAATGTTCTTCCCCCATGTGGTTAATTGCTTCTCCTGAAGTTGACTGACCTTACCACTAGGGTAGAGAATGACAACATTGATTCCAGGCACATTATAAAAGCCGGCGGCAACAGCACCCCCAGTATCACCACTGGTAGCAACCAAAATCGTTGTCTCCCTGTCCTCATTTCTAAGAAAGTAAGACATGAGTTCAGCCATAAAGCGGGCACCAAAATCTTTGAAGGCCATTGTAGGACCATGCCATAATTCCAAGGTAGAAATCTGCTCAGTCAGCTTTACCAAAGGCGCAGGAAAATTTATCGCTCTCTGTATAAGTTGGTATAAGTCAGACTCAGGTATATAATCCCCAATTATATTTTGGGCTATCATAAAACCTAGTTCTTCAAAAGTAAATTGGTCGATATGGTCAAAAAATGCAGAGGGTAGGGTAGGAATATTAGTGGGCATATATAAGCCTTTGTCCTTAGGAAAGGCATTAAGAACGGCTTCCTTAAGGTCTACAATATTCGACTTATCATTGGTACTGTATAATTTCATTACTAATACTTCTTTGCCCCGGTCAGGTTAATTTTAGAATTGTAAATGGTGATTTCTATGCCTTTGTCCGTATAAAGCTTTGCTGCTTGTTCCTCTATCTTATCCGCAATTACACTATTGGCACAAAGGGCAAACATAGATGGCCCAGCACCAGAGATAGAAAATCCTAAAGCACCAGCACTCAAAGCTAGTTCTTTCATGTCATAGAAATGTGGAATCAACTGAGCTCGTTGGGGCTCTATCACTAGATCTTGAAGACACCTACCGAGTAAGTCCAGATCTGATTTGTACATCGCAGCAACGAAAGCAGCTATATTTCCCGATTGGGACACATGGTTTTTAAGAGAGATAGTGTTACTAAGTATGTCTCTGGAATCCTTGGTCAATACCTGCACATGAGGATATATGACTACAGCTTTCAGTCCAGGAATCGTGGGCAGACCCACTATGTCCAAACTAGGATTATCTCTTATAAGGACAAAGCCACCATAAAGCGAAGGTGCTACATTATCTGCATGAAATGAACCATCGGCTAATTGCTCACCTAGAGTAGCACAACGCAAAACTTCTTTATTATCAGCTGGCCAACCCAAATAAGCATTCACAGCAAAGGCACCCGCAACAGCACTGGCAGCACTACTGCCCAGACCAGTTCCAATTGGCATTTTTTTGTATAAATCAATTTCTATGGGTTGGTCCTCAATACCCAAATGTTGCATCAATTTGAATGCAGAGTAGCCAGCAACATTTTTTGAGATGTCCTTTGACAATTTTTTGTTGCCATAAATTGATTTTATGACCAGGCCCTTTTCTGTCCCTTCACGGATGATAATTTCGTCTCCCAAGTCCTCAATTGCGAAGCCTAGCACGTCATACCCTACGGCCACATTTGCTACAGTGGCAGGAGCGAAGCATTTACAAGGGACTTTTTTCATTTTTTTAGTATTTAACTATTTGATTTACAATGTTTTATGTATTTGTGTTTTACAATGTAAAAATGAGGCTTTTAGATCGATTCTCAGCAAAAAGCGACAGATTTCGCCAAAACTCCCAATTTTCTAGATTTTTCTGAAAATCAGCCAAGCACAACTGACGGTATATGTATGCACTACAACGGTAGTAGTAGGTGCTAATTTTACCAAGGAACATTACCCCAACACCAACTTTTTCATATCTAGCTACAAATTCCTGAGGACGACAACTTAAGACAGTTCTTGCTGACGGGATACGACTATTATAAAACATTGTACTTGTAACAATTTGGAAAGCACTCCATACAAGATGACAAACAAATTTTGCGATAGGTAGAAAAAAATGAGCGGAAAAACTGAAACCAACCTCCAATTTGTAGAATCCAGAGCTTAGCCTTTGCCACAGTATTGTCATATTCATAGCAAGCCAAGCATCAGCCAAGTTTTTAGCACAAGTTTCTATGTTTATTAAGTGTAACAATCTGATATATAGACAGTTATATAATTGTGATATCGCCTTACAAAATAGAGCCCATAGAGATAATCTCAGCCAATAGGCCTGCTGCGGTCACATCTGCGCCTGCTCCAGGCCCACGAATGACTAACGGCGTATCTGAGTAACGGTCACT
>CAZKXO010000029.1:0-19004 GCA_964556525.1 uncultured Saprospiraceae bacterium | reverse complement strand
GAATTATATTAATTCATTTGATATCCCAATGAAAAATTTATTTTTCTTGATGATAGTTGCTTTTTATTGTAATAATACGGTGGCACAAGTACCTGTGGTCGACTCTATTTCGATTATAGGTACAACATGTAATGTAGATAATGGTCAGATAATTATTCATGCCAGTGGTCCTGGTCCTTTCACTTATTCTATAGATAATTGCGCTACTACACAGGATACCAATGTATTTATAGACTTACCTAGAGGTGATTATCTCATAAAAGTAGAAAATCCAAATGGTCGGAATGCTGCTCAGTCAGTACAACTTCCAGACAATTCTAATCTTGATCCACCTATCGTAAATTGTCCTCCACCCTTAGTCATAGAATGTAATACCACCAACAATGATAATATAATAGCTATAGAAAACTGGGTGAGTCAAGCCATGGCGTTTGATGGCAGATTAGTACCTATACCTGTTACTTTAGAAGGTGATGTTTTGGATTTAGACCTGACAGGCTGTTCTGATGCGTTAGAGGTGACTATCGTTGCTGAAGATGCATGTAACACAAGTATTACCTGTTCCGCGATCATTCAGATAACAGATGTTACATCTCCTGATATAGTATGTCCATCAGATTTTACCGTCGATATAGCTAATCCTTCATGGCTGGATAATGCCGAAGAATGGCTAGAACTTGTAGTTGCTACGGACAATTGTTCACCTGATGTAACTCCAGAGAATGATTTCGATTTCCAATCTGTATTACAGACCTGCGAAGAAGAATTCTTTACGACTATAAACTTTTTTGTATTTGATGATTGTAATAATCTCAACGACTGTGTATCGGAATTATTTGTAATTAACGAACTGGAGCCAATGGTGTTCTGTGATGCACCTATGGATTTCGAGTGCAATACTGATCCTGAAGAATTGTTCGATATACTCTTATTTAGATTTGAAGATTTGTTTGCGTTTGATGAAGATATTACGGTCCTAGATGATTTAAATTATCAAGATGTAATAGGCTTAGAATGTGGAGACCAGGTGACAATTACATTTTCTGTTATTGATTGCTGTGAAAGAATGTCACAATGCAGCTCATTGATTACTATTGTAGATGATGTAATTCCGACAGTAGATTCTTGCCCAGGAGATTTGACCATAACAGATCCTACTTTTGCAAGAAATGAAATAGAAGATTGGTTGGCGTTATTTTCGGCTACCGATGATTGTACAGCTGCTATTCTCACCGATGATTTTGACACTTTGATCTACGCGTCCTTATGTACTCAGACTAGTCCTATTATAGTAAATTTTGGGGCAGCTGACAACTGCGGAAACTCCAACAGCAGTTGTTCCAGTATATTAACACTACCTGCACAAACTACCTTCATTACTTGCCCAAGCCCACTAGAATTGGAATGTGGGTTGGATGACAACACAGCTGACCTTGCGATGTGGATAGAAAGTGCAACTGCAATGATAAATGCTACTGATGCTTCCGATCAAATTCTAACTGACAATATAGATAACCTGAGTCCTATCTCTTGTGACACCTTAATAGATGTTCTCTTCAGCATTTCCAATCTATGTGGCAACCCTAACCAATGTACGAGCACCATCAGAGTTACTGACACTACAGCGCCTAATCTTACTTGTCCTGATGACATTGAGATTTCTATAAACAATCCGGCCAAAGGAGACATCATAACAGATTGGGTTTTATCTGCAAGGACCGAGGATAACTGTTTTGACAGAAACCTTATTAGTTTTAGCAATCTTGATTGCAACCAAGATGAACCTGCTTCGGTTGCGTTTGTAGCAACTGATAATTGCGGAAATGTGAGCGACACTTGTTTCAGTATACTTACGCTGACGACACTAGATATTTTGATTAGTTGCCCAGACGATCTAATTTTAGAATGTGAAACGGGAGACCTTACTGAAAGAATTACAACATGGCTGGAACTTACTTCTGCTACCATAAATGGGGACGACGTCAGTGACATGATCAGCAATGATTTTATGGATATCCCGTCAAGTTTTTCTTGTAGCGATACCATAGATGTAATTTTCAGCATAAGTGATCAATTTAACAACACAGAACAATGCACGAAAAGCATTATATTCTTTGACACTACCTCCCCTAATCTTACTTGTCCGGACAGCTTACTGATCTCCGTGAATAGTGAGAACAAAATGGAGCTTATTCAAGAATGGGTGGAAACAGCACCTGTAGAAGACAATTGCAACTCTGTTCTATTAGAATCTTCTGATATCGACATAGACAACTTAGACTGTGGTGCTATAGAACCTGTAGAAATATTTGCAATCGATGAATGTGGTAATTCGACTTCTTGTTTTACATCCGTTACAGTAAATGATGACACAAACATCGGACTTAGTTGTCCAGAAGACTTAACATTTGCTTGCAATGAGGATGTTATAAATGAAATCCAGAATGAATTAGACTTAGTTGTGCAAGAATCTACCTTGCCACAGATAACTCATAACTTTGATGCTGCAGCTGTATTGACAGATTGTATATCAGATCAAACAATCAATATAACCTTCAGTGGCTTAGACAATTGTAATCTTCCCTTCTCGTGTACAACCTTAGTTACCGTTAGAACGGTAAAGTCAGTATATATTCCTAATGCAATAAGCAAGCAAACAAACAATCCTGACAATCGCTTTTTTACTGCATATGGAAGTAGTGAGTTCTTTACTATAAGATCTATGACCATCTATGACAGGTGGGGTGGAGTTGTCTTTGAAAGCAGCGATGCCATGATAAATGAAGAAGCTACTGGCTGGGATGTTATAGATGTCCTGCCAGGTGTCTATGTATACCTGATAGATATTATGGACTCAGATGGTAATAATAATATTTTCAGTGGATCTATCACAGTATTCTAGTTATTACGACTTACTGGTCAAATTTACTATTGTGAATACACTACACCTTTGCTACTTTTCCTTCCATACTAACCATCTGTGATCTGCCACTCAAAACCGTTTTTACCTTAAACAAGCATGGTAGCACATTATGCGCTATATTTATCATTGATGTATTTTTTTTAATCTGGTTTTCTGCCTACATTTCAGGAGCTATCTGCCCAGTGTTGTCTAAAAAAACAAGCATCTTTCCTAGTCTGAGGAATACTTTTAATTTTTAGCAATTAAGTTTATGCGTAAGAGCAACTACTACTTTTCCTATCCATCGAATGTACTCTCGCTTACATTATTGTTATGGGCAATGGTTACAATCCATTCGGTAAATGCGCAATGCAATAAAGCCCTAACGGTAGCACCTTTTATCCAATCAAACATGATTTTCCAACAAAAGCTGCCCATCACGATATGGGGAACAGGACAATCAGGGTGCACGGTATCAGTTTCTCTTGGAGGCAAAACCAAATCGACCTTTGTAAGAAGTAATGGGCATTGGAATGTGATATTTGACCCTTTGCAAGCTTCTACCTTTGACAATGTTACCAATTCTTATCAGGCAATTAGCTTAACTGTCAATGATAAAAGCTTCAGCAATATATTGATAGGAGAAGTTTGGATCTTTTCTGGACAATCAAATATGAACTATACCATAAGTCAAGTTACAGATATCAGAAATTTTTATGAGAACCTGAATAGTGATGATTTCAATAACGGGCTAAGAATGTTTGTCAATTCCACAATTAGGCTATCAGCACCAGAAGGCTACACCGAGGCCGAATTGGAAAGATGTAATGTGGATGATTTCTTTGAAGCGTCTTGGCAAGTTTCTGATGATACAAACTCTACTGCAGCCTCATCTATTGCGTGGTACACTGCTTACAATTTACAACAAAACCTAAATGTACCTGTAGGTTTCATACAGTACTCCTTAGGTGGCTCGGCCATTAATAATTGGATAGATCCAGATGTTCTACGAGCAGATAGTTTGACAAGTAGTTACTATACCACAGACTTTCTTACCAACGAAGACATTTTTGACCCGCACAAAGAATTAGCAACTGAGGCAATGCAAAACGTACTACCCTCTGGTGACTACCTCGTAGGCCAGACTTCCCACAGGTGGTTAAGAGAGCCAGGGTTTTTATTTGAAGCCAGCTTGGATCATATAAAGCACCTAAGATTTAAGGGAGTAGCTTGGTATCAAGGTGAGACTGACGCCATCCTTCCTGAATTTGTAGATCGCTATGAGGCTTTATTTCCGATGTTAGTTGAGAGCTGGAGGAATCATTTTGATTTTGGCAATTTTCCTTTTCTCTATGTTCAGTTACCTGGCTTCCGAGCAGTAAACTGGCCTCAAATGAGAGAAGTCCAACGACGGTCAGAATCAAGCATTGACAACAGCTATATGGTAGTGACTATCGATACCGGTGATGAAAATGATATACATCCTCTTATTAAGCAGCCGATCGGTGATAGGCTTGTTAATTTAGCCTTGGACAAGGTTTATGGATTTAATACCATATCTGCATATTCAATTATCGATGCCGAGCTTACCGATATCAACTCTATAGAATTAACTCTAAGTGGTCCAGCAGAAAGCGGAAGATTATCAAGCCCAACTATACCGGGATTTGAGGTTACCTGTAATGGAATTAATTATCAATCAGCTGAGGCCAGATTTAATTCCGACTTCACAAAATTGATTATTGAATGTAATAATTGTATAGGTGTACGTTATGGATGGGAACCATTCCCTAATCCAAAACTGGAGATTTTTAGTAAAGTCAATCTGCCTTTGAGTCCATTTGAATTTGCTAGAATAGACCCAAAGGAAACATCATCTTTTACTCCAGACCCAAATAAGAAATACTACATCGATGTTTTAGAGCATAAGCTTAGGCTGGGTGCTTCAGGACAAACTGCAAATGCATTTACAACAGATATAAATACAGGAGGAGCAGATGTAGAATGGCAATTTGTACAAAATGAAAATGGCTACTGGCATATTCAGAGAGCTGACGGAGGGGCTTTTTCAAGATTGAGAACTGATAATACAGAATTTGCAGATCTGCAATCAACAGCGCTGAACGGGTCCTGGACTTATTATTCCTTTAACGCTGGTGCTAGTGCTCAGACACATTACATTACCTTGCCAGAAGGTCCTTGCGAGCACCAAAGATTGCAAGTACTCGGTGATGGTGAGCTTAGATTTGTTTCCAGAATAGACCAAAGCAATTCTGTCTCATTTACTATTACTGAAGTTCCTTCACCATCAACACCAACGACTAATACTTCTACAGCTAATGAGAATGGAATTTCTATCTATTTCAAAAATCCTCTAAAAAACGCAAGTTTTAATGAAGGTGAACTTATAGGTGTAACTGTATTAGCAACTGATTCGAATGGCGACATAAGTAGTGTAGAACTCTTTATCAACAATACACTGGTCCGCCAAGAAAATGTCTCACCATATAACTGGGGAACTGATAGAGTGAATGGCACCGATGATGCCTTACAAAATCTATCTCCAGGAACTTATGAACTGAGAGCCCTAGCAACAGATGATAGTGGCAATACCGAAGAGACCAGTATCAGCATTACAATAATTGGTGCTGAATGCATGACGATCTCTGATGTCAACTTTGAATCTGGTTTCGAAATCTGGAATGATGGTGGTGAAGACTGTGGAATAGTGAATAGTATATTCATTAGTAACTCTGGAACAAAATCGGTGGAACTTAGAGACGCGTCTGGAGCAGCTTCATCTATGTTTACAGACCCTATGAACTTAGACTCAGCTTCCGAAGTTGAAATTAGCTTTAGTTTCTTACCGGTTTCTTTTGAGAAGGGCGCAAACTTTTTACTGGAGGTATCCACCGATGGTGGATCCACGTATAACGTTATCAAAAACTGGATAGTCGACCGAGATTTCACAAACAATGTCAGACAACTTGCCCGAGAATCTATCAGGTCCCATCAGCTATCTAACAATACTGTTTTCAGAATAAGATGCGATGCTTCTGGAGATGCAGACCTTGTGTTTATTGATGACGTAGTTATAGAATTTTGCCAGTTTCCAGGCATAAATCAAAATCATAATAATGCAATACCTATCGAAAACATCGAGCAAGACAAAGTGAAATTTGCAAGTTCTTCTAGGGAAAGAGAAAATTTGCTCGACATGCAAAGAAAACCATTCAAGGTAAAAATATATCCCAACCCAGCAAACACCTACTTGCTGTATGAGGTAAAAAACGAAGACCTCTATCAACTAGAAATATTTGATACGTCAGGCAAATTAATCAGAAATATACCTGAGAAAAATGGACGTATTGATCTCACCCAACTCAATGATGGTTTGTATTTTTTGGTATTCAAGACCCAACAAAAAACTATGTTGAAAAAATTCACCAAGCGTTCTTGACTATAAAAAATGTGGGCTAAGTAAACAAACGACCAAGTACCTTCACAAGAATATCTTAGATTAGGGCCATGATAAAGGCTGTTGCCTATCAAAATCTATAGTATGTCTTCATTCTTTGCAAAACTACTTTTATTTGGTGAGTATACCATCCTTAATGGTGGCTCAGCGCTAGCTATTCCATTCCCTGCTTATAAGGGACAATGGCAACCAAGTGCTCATACAGATTTAGATGGATTTTTTGACCACCTGCTCGATATAGGAGGTGTCCTCGTAGATAGGGTCCAACAAGCTAAGCGGGAGTGCTGGCAATTTGAGTCAAGCATACCTATGGGTTATGGCTTAGGTAGTTCAGGTGCATTGACTGCAGCTACTTTTCATTCATTGTTCGAACCAGAATTATCTTTTGATGTTCTCAGAAAAAAACTTTCTGAGATAGAAAGCTACTTTCATGGAACGAGTTCTGGTCTAGACCCTATGACTTGTCTTACTGGAATGGACATCTTAGTAAAAGACAACAAGATGCAACGTGCCACAGGTTTTAGAATGTTTGCTCAGTTACACATTTATGATAGTGGTCTGGCTAGAGATGGCAAACCCTATATCCGGTACTTCCTAGAAAAACAATCATCTGACTCCACATTTGCTAAGGTAGTAGATGAGCTATCTAATAAAAACCAATTAATCATTGACTCATTCCTAGGCTCCAAAGACGAAGAAGAAATCCAAAACATATTCAGAGAAATAAGCCTTCTACAATTCAATCACTTCCAACACATGATTCCAAAAGAAGTACTGCCAGTATGGAAAAAGGGCCTGGAAGATGAAACTTACTACATGAAACTTTCTGGAGCAGGTGGAGGCGGTTGCTTTTTGGTATGGGTAAAAGACAATCCTGATAATCACGATGACTTCCAAGCCATAGAATCAAATCGCAGTTGGGTAAATCCCGTAAAACTCTACCGAACACATTACCTACTCTGCAACTTTGAAAACGAAGCCCGTCTCAGAAAATTTATGGAAGAAAAATATGATGAAGAGAGTGACGATACTCCCATATCGGAATTTGCTGCTTCACAGGGATGGACTTTTTATGATCACGATTTTGTAGAATCTTATATGCTTCGTGATATACGACATGTATTGATTGATCATCATTATCCAGATGTCGACTTGGACAGGTATAATGCTATTATCAAAGTACAGGATGAGGAATTTGGTGCAATTACAAGGTTGCAATCGGCAGAAGGAGAAGGCTTCTCCTTGTCTTATCTTGGACACATAGAATGGAATTACCTCATGCTAGGTCAGCTGGCTGCCAGATTCTAATGAAATAGAGCTCTGCGATTTCTTCTTAGGACTTCATAAAAAAGGTATCTACATCTTTCATGAATCGATTGCGGTAGAGATTTACTTCCGTATAGATTTCATGTCTGGCACCTGCATATGGCACTATTCTAATAAGTGGGTTGGTGTCATCCATGCGTTCATGTGTCAGTTCATTGACGACGACATCATCTTTTGCACTTGCTACATATACCGGCGTTTTAATTTTCTGAATTTGCTCTGGCTTCATACTGTGCTGCATGCTTTTAGATGCTGCTTTAGTCCAGTTCCACGTCGCTGAGCCCATTAGTAATTTTGGTTCCTTCTTAAATATAGATGACCATTTTTTAAAGCGGTTAATGTCAGAGGTTAGTCTTTTGTAGCCTTTATTTTCGTCGCCATCTTTTCCGCCTAAGACGTAAGATTGTCCAAATCCCAATAATCTAAAAAAGGAAGAAAACTTGCTAAGCACATTTGTAGGTAATCCAACTATACTTTGCATAGGCGCACTAAGCACAGCTCTGTGAAATCTATCAGGATGTTCTTGCAGTTCTCTGAAAGCAAGATGCCCTCCCATAGAATGACCCAACAGATTATGTGGTCGAGGTAGATTCTCTACTCTTTGACGATAGATTGCTTCTGCATCTTGAAGATACTGCGCAAAGTTTTCTATATAACCCTTGTCTTTTTCTTTCAGTAACTTTGAAGAAAGCCCCTGACCTCTCCAGTCAAAAGCAACTACTGACCATCCCAAGTCGACAAGGTCACCTATGGTTTCATAATACTTCTCTATAAATTCAGTAAATCCAGAAAATATAAGAATAGTGCCTTTGCTATCTTCAGTGTTCCAAGTGGCACATCTTAGCTCCAAGTCTGGAATGACTTCTACTGTATCAACAAAGTATCCAGGTGGGGCCTTATAAATTTTTGATTCTATCAACCGTTTTTTAGATCTAACAGAGGTGTCATTAGCCAATGCAGAACCTAAGGATGTATACCTAAGATGTTTAATAATTGCCATGACAACAATCAATAGAAGTATTACACTGAATATTATAATAACTACATTCATTAAAAGACCGAAATTAAGTAAATACAAGAATAATTAGTTTTAGAATCCGTCAATAGGCCTCAGATACAGTTTGCGATTTTAGAATCCGTCAATAGGTCAGAGAGACACCTCGACTCAGAATTATTCCCTACTTGTGCCACCCATCTCTTTGTACTTTTATACGTCAGCAGTTCTGCAAAATATTATCCAAATACTTATTATAACTTTGCGCCCTCCAATAAGATGATATTCGGGCAATATGTTATCCAGTTATATAAAAGTTTTTATCGGTGTCGTTTTTTTTCTTTCACGAGGTATAGACAACTATGCCCAGCAGCATACACAACTGATCAGAGGGACTGTCATCGATTATGACACTGAAGAAGCCTTACCAGGAGCTACGGTAATCATAACTGACTCAGACATGAACACAACAACAGACGACTCTGGAGCATTCAGAATAGATAGTGTTCCAGTAGGTCGATACAGTTTAGAAATAAGTTACCTCGGTTATGACAAAGTTGTCCACAAGGAACTCCTCCTGGAATCAGGAAAAGAACTTGCACTGAATGTCTCAATGACAGCTGCTGACAACCAACTACGAGAAATCATCGTCAAAGGAATCGCAGTAAATAACAGAAACAAAATCTACCCTGCACATGACATTTTAACCATAGAAGAAACACTGAGATTACCGGCTACATTCTTCGACCCGGCACGATTGGCTTTTTCTTATGCAGGTGTAACCAGCACCAATGACCAAGCTAATCATATGGTCGTCAGAGGACAGTCACCAAATAATAACAGCTGGCGTCTGGAAGGTGTAGAGATTGTAAATCCCAATCATCTTAGCAATGGAGGCACGAACACAGATAGGCCTGCACGTAATGGTGGTGGTGTCAATATTCTAAGTGCACAAATGTTGGGCAACAGCACTTTTATCAGAGGAGCATTTCCAGTTGCCTATGGCAATGCTCTATCCAGTGTAATGGACATGAGCCTCAGAAAAGGCAATGACCAAGTTTATGAGTTTACGGGACAGCTAGGTATCATAGGAGTAGACCTGTCGGCAGAAGGACCCATCTCTAAGAAAGGCAAAGCATCCTTCCTTACCAACTATCGCTACTCTACTCTAGGCCTACTAGGTGCAGCTGGTGTAGACCTCGGCGATGAAGCCATCAACTTTCAAGATTTTGCCTTGACAGTAGCAATACCCTTGTGGAAGAAGTCAGATCTAACTGTCTTTGGATTTACAGGGAATAGTGAAAACAAGTTTTCTGCCAAAGAAAAGAAAGACCTAGAAATCCAAAAGGATGCACAGAATATAGTTTTTGACACAAGGAATGTGACCGTTGGCATGAAATACAGAATGACCTTAGGTTCAAAATCAAAGTTAGGCATAACTAGTGTTTTGTCATCATTAGAATCCACCAGAAGATCAAGTATCGACACTTTAGAATCTCCTGTCCTTCTAAGCATTACAAGGCTCACCACAAGAAAATTATCGTCTAATATATTTTATGATTACAAGGCAAATCAAAGCCATCTGTTTAGAATCGGGATGACCAGTACTTTTATAAATGATAAAACCAGCTATTTTTCTTCCACCGGCATTATCCTTGATGCTGAAGTAGATGGTCTACTGTCTCAGCCATATTTAAACTGGGAGTGGAGCAGAGGGAACATCACTTTAGCTGCAGGCGGCAGGTATACCCATTTCTCTTTTAATAACACAACAGCTATAGAGCCTTCGACAAAAATACTTTACACCTTATCCAATAATCAAAATCTAGGATTCAGTTATGGACTTCAGAGTCAGAGGCAATTGCCTGATCTTTATCGAGTATCGCGAGAGTCTATCCTCGACAACAGAGACTTGGAATTAAGTAAGGCGCATCACTTATCTTTTTGGTACGAGAAACTTTGGTCTCAACTAAGATTCAAATCTGAAATTTATTATCAGTCCCTTTATGATATAGCTATTGCAGCAGATGAACCCAATTCATTTTCAGCCCTCAATGTATTTGAAGAAATTAATTTTCTAGATCTAGTAAGTGAAGGAACTGGAACCAACTATGGCCTCGAACTATCTCTACAGAACTATTTTTCTAAAAATTCTTTTTGGATGACCAATGTAAGTCTGTTCGAATCTACCTATGTAGGATCAGATCGTATACAGCGTAACACGAGATTTAATGGCAACTATGTTGCGAATATCATTTACGGTCGAGAGTTTCTCTACTCCAGAAAAAAGAAAGATTGCAGTTTGGGGATTAATCTGAGAGTCACTTTTGCTGGAGGATTGCGTGAGACGCCGATAGATGTAATTGCATCCCAACAAGAACAGCAAACTGTTTTCATAGCCGAAGATGCTTTTTCATTGCAACAAAGCAATTTATTTAAAACCGACTTACGTATATACTTAAAGGTTAATCGTAAAAAATTCAGCAGTACAGTTGCACTTGATGTCCAGAATGTTACCAATCAGCAAAACCCTTCATTCAGATCTTTCGATACTTTTCAAAACCAAGTCCTGCAATCCTATCAGTTAGGAATTATACCTATACTGAGTTACCGTGTAGATTTTTAAATCCATAGACTCAGTGAGCAAAAGGTCTGCCGAACTCTTTGATGTTTTATCAAAAAAAAATGCATCTCGTACAATGAAGAAAATCAACATAATACTCACTTTGCTTTTTATCCTTTTTGCCTTTTGGCAGATTAATGATTCTGATTCGTGGTTGTGGCTAGTTATATATGGTGTTACTGCTGCGATGTATGGAGCAGCTATTTTTAGTCGCTTTAATAAATATCTCATTTATATAGGTATTATAGGCAGCCTTGTAGGGTTAGGTATTTTATTTCCAGACTTACTGAATTGGATTGAACTAGGGACACCTAATATTGCAGAGAGCATGAAAACAGAGCGCCCCTATATAGAATTTGCGAGAGAATTTTTTGGGCTGGTTATTAATTTGGCAGCAATGCTATTTTTGTTGTTTCAGATCAGTAGGTCTACTTAGGATGCATTTTTTTGCTATTTATACTTAGAAAGCTTTGAGATGCTTTCCATCTTTTTACACTTCTTTTAAAATTGATTTATCTTGCACCTTAAGCAAGATAAGCGATTAGAAAAATGGCCGTTTATTTAAATATTAAAAAAAATGAGCACAATGACTCTTAAAAATAAATTCCTTAGCATCTGTATTCTTTTAAGCTTGATAGTTGCTACAGGCTGTAAAGAAGAAGCTAAGCCAGGGACTGTAGCTGAAGAAAAAAAGCCCGTAAAAATTCCTCTTTTCAATGCTGATTCTACCTTTGCCTACCTGGAAAAACAATTGAGCTTTGGGCCCCGTAATCCAGGATCTGAAGGACATGTCACTTGCAAGGACTGGATGGTGAGCAAATTCAAGTCCCTCGGGGCAGATGTCATCGCACAAGACTTTACGGCCAATATCTATACGGGAGACAGT
Source organism: uncultured Saprospiraceae bacterium (assembly GCA_964556525.1). Taxonomy (GTDB): domain Bacteria; phylum Bacteroidota; class Bacteroidia; order Chitinophagales; family Saprospiraceae; genus RFSX01. The sequence continues at coordinate 6,795 of CAZKXO010000029.1, read as the reverse complement.
TATCCAGCATGGAACATCATAGCCCAGTATAATCCTAAGCACAAGAAAAGAGTAATCCTTTCTGCACATTGGGACACCAGATTTATCGGAGAAGAAGATAGTGATCCAGACATGAGAAAAAAGCCGATTCCAGGAGCTGATGATGGCGGTACTGGCACAGCTGTACTTATAGAAATAGCAAGAATACTTAATGAAAATCCTATAGATCTTGGTGTAGATCTCATCCTCTGGGATGCCGAAGACCAAGGGCAGAGAGGAGTCGCTAATGATAGGTTATGGTGCTTAGGTTCTCAATACTGGTCCAGAAACAAGCACAAAAAAAACTATAAAGCACAGTATGGGATAAATTTGGATATGGTCGGTGCTAAGAATCCAAGGTTCGGAAAAGAGCTTAATTCTCAGAAATATGCGAGAGCCACTGTAGATAAACTATGGAGCCTGGCCCAGAATATGGGTTATGGAGACATGTTTGTCAATGATCCTACCGGTCCTATGACAGATGACCACCTTTTTGTCTGCCAAATAGCTAAAATCCCTATGCTAGATGTGATAAATTCCCCTGTAGGTAACAAAAATGCCTTTATTAAGGAATGGCATACCCATGATGACGATATCAGCAAAATAGACAAGAGATCACTTAGAGTGGTCGGTCAGGTCGTCACGGCAGCCATCTACAAGGAATCCACTGGTCATTTTTAAGCCAACAATTTGTAACTTAACTCACAGTTTGGTTGGTTCAAATCCTTTACTTTTATGCCTAAAAAATAAGATGAGAATTATATACCTAGCTCTTTTCCTTTTGAGTGCTTATTTCAGCTCGGCTCAGCATACTCCGATTGTAAGCAAAGTAACTGCAACCTGGTGCCCTAATTGCGGTGACTGGGCCTGGGACTTTATGGAACTTATGAAAGTCGAATTTAATGATGGTCCTATGCTTATTCTGGGCGTACACCATAGCGGTGATTTACAATCTCCTGTTGCCTCATGGTGGACACAAAATCTTGGTTCGAGATTTCAGCCATTATTCTATCTAGATAATGAAAGCATATCCGCTGGAAGAACGAATTGGGAAACAGCTTTTCTTTCCACTAAACTTAATGGTGAAAGGCTAACTACTACAGCTCCAGCAACAGTGAGTTACAACAGTATAGATCTAGACGGTGAGATGCTTACTGTTTCTGCCAATGTGGAAGTACTTCCTACAACTACCAATAACATGTTTATCTCTACTTATATCTACGAGAATAATGTCATCAATTTCCAATCACAAGTTGGCAACGATGCGATCCACCCTAATGTGCTCAGAGTGGCGATGACCGAAGAGTTCCACGGAGATGCAATTTCTGATATAGGCACCTTTGAGTTCAATTCTCCTCTAGAAACTACATGGAATACAGAGGAGGTAGGCATATTTACAGTCATATGGGAACTGGTAGGAACTACTTATAACATTTTAGGTACGACTCATCAGTCCAATATAGCTCTCCTGTCTTCTAGTGAAGAGATTCTAGATTCTAGAAACTTTAGCTTCAGAAATGCGAGTAACAACTTTATCGTTACAGCAGAAGACAATGACAGCTATGACCTTACCTTGACAGACCTGTCTGGTAAAAGAGTAGCGACCGAGAGCTTCACACATGAACTAAATATCGACAAAACCGATCTTCCTTCAGGTATGTATGTAATAACACTACGTTCAGAAAAAGGGGCACTGAGTCAGCAGTTCTTCCTTAACTAAACTGGGGAAAAAAGAAATATAAAAAAAGAGCTCGTGGAATCCACGAGCTCTTTTTATTTCTATGCTTTGGGCAAGTCTAAACTTAATAATTTTTGCTGCCAGGACCTGCATTCAGCTTCCTTCTGTCTTTCATTGGTGCTTTCAGTCGTTTAGGATTTACAAGCTTCATTTCCTTTATCAGATGAGAAGCACCAGCATATTTGTCTACTACAAATAGAATATACCTGACATCGGTCATTATATTCCTACAGATAGAAGAGTCGTAATTGTAATCACTCATGGTCCCTTCCCAAGCTCTATCAAAATTGAGCCCGATAAGATTTCCATGGGCATCTATTGCAGGACTTCCTGAGTTGCCGCCAGTCGTATGGTTGGTTCCGATAAAGCAAATAGGCAACTTACCATTCTCCTTGTCCGCATAAGCCCCATAATCCTCCTCTGCAAAAAGCGTCCTCAATTTCTCATCCACATCAAACTCATAATCACCAGGCTTATACTTTTCCATTACACCTTCCAGATAAGTCACAGGTCCATAATATACAGCGTCATTAGGGTTGTACCCTTTGACCTGACCATAGGTTACTCTCATGGTACTGTTGGCATCAGGATAGAATCTTTTTTCTGGGAAGGTCTCCATCAGTGCTTTCATGTACAGGCGCTGAAGAGAGTCTATCTTACTGTTGGAATTATTGTAAGGTGCGGCCACTTCCTTGTCATAGATTTTTTTCCATTCCTTGCTGAATTGGTAGACACCATCTGATTTCATCTTTTCTACAGCATCTTCAGCAGGAAGCGACAGTAAGGCCATCATCTTGCCTTTATCTACAAAGGCTGAACCACTATATAGATCTGATGCAACATTCTTAGCAGTCAGTGATTGTGGTGCATAACGCTTATCTACCTTTTCTGCATACAAGCTAGTCAGTGCCCCGAAGACTTCCTGATCTATAATAGGGTTGTAATCCTTATAAAAGCCTTCTAAGAAGCCCATTACCCTACCTTTAAAATTCTCGTAGGCCTGCTCACCATTGTTCTCGTAAGTACCCACCAGTCTCTGCATGATGCCTGCCACCCTCATAAGCTCGATGTTTCTGCCAGTAAGCTCAGAATAATAATCTCTGACATAGGCATAGGGCGCTCGTTCTTTGTAGAGCCTTTCGAATTCGGGTAGAATTTTTCTGTATGGGCTGTTCTTAGGAAGCTTGGAGACAAATTCTTCTTCGAATTTCTGCTTTTTAGGAATGGCTCTGGTTTTTGTCAGCCCTAGGCTCTCCCCTATCCATTTCTTCCAGTAATTGGCAACACCGGCAAACTTAGAGGCATATTGTATTCTGATGGCCTCGTCATTACGCATATACTTATCTATGATATTGAGTGCCTTTTCTCGGATTTCTATTTTAGCAGGATTAGAAACTTCTACGATTTCTTGTATAGCAACAGAAGGCAAGTACTCTTGTGTTCTACCAGGAAACCCAAATACCATTGTAAAATCACCTTCCTCTACACCATCCACTGAGATAGGAAGAAAATGCTTAGGCTGATACGGTTTATTCTCTGGAGAAGGATCTGCAGGCATGTTGTCAGGACCAGCATAGATTCTGAAGAGAGAAAAGTCACCTGTATGTCTTGGCCATACCCAGTTATCTGTGTCTGCACCAAACTTTCCGATACTCTCGGGTGGTGCCCCTACCAGTCTGACATCACGGTATGTCGTCGTCAAAAAAGCGAAGTACTGATTGCCATTGAAGAATGGTCTTATCTGAATATCTTGATGGTCCTGCTTGATAATTTCGTTGCGGACCGTCTCCATATTAACATCTATGATAGACTGTCTTTCGGCAGTAGACATATTGTCTCTGACACCTTTCAGTGCCTGAGCGGATACATCTATTATTTCATTGATCAAGGTTGCAGAGAGGCCAGGATTCATGAGTTCCTCTTCTTGGTTCATAGCCCAGAAGCCATTCTTCAGATAGTTATTTTCCAGTGTGGTATGAGACTGTATCTGTCCATAACCACAGTGGTGATTAGTCAGCAAGAGTCCATTAGCTGAAATGAGCTCAGAGGTACAGAAACCACCGAAGTGTACAATGGCATCTTTGAGAGAGCCTTGATTGACGCTATAGATGTCTTCGGCTGAGATTTTCATGCCCAGCTTTTGCATCTCGGCTTCATTGAGGCTTTTGAGAAAGAGTGGGAGCCACATACCTTCTCCAGCGCGACTGCTTTTCACTACTAAGCAGAGAGCAATAAGGGTAATTATATTCTTCATCAGGTTGTATTTTTTTTATACCAAAATAAAATCAACTACCAGATAACACCTACTTACTAGTTTTCTAAGTATTCTGGTAACACCTCGGAATGTAGGCAGAATATCTTATAATAGGATTTAAAATTTTATTAAATCCATTTTTTTATCATTTTTAGTGAATGGATGGTTCCATCTTTTTTGAAGAAAATCCTTTCTCGCTCTGGTCATTATCTCATGGGTTGCCAGTTCTACTCTATTTTTTATTTGCAACTACTGTGATTTGGTATGCGAAAACAAAGGTGACCGCGCTAGACAAGAAGAAACGCATCCTCTTCTGGCTGTCACTGATTCCTTTTACTGCTCTTATAGTGCAAAATCTAATAAAGCTCAGCATCGGTCAGTGGACAGCACAGGAAGACTTACCATTTCATATCTGTAGGATCCTAGCACTGTTTGCACCTCTGGTGTATCTGAAGGACAATAGGTTTTGGACAGGCGTCTTTTATTTTTGGATTCTTGTCGGTACACTTAATGCTGTTATCGCAGCAGATATACGCTTTGATTTTCCGCATTACAATTACTTCAGCTACTTCATATTACATATAGGGCTGATACCGCTGCCGATATACCATTGCTACATTCTAGGAAGGAAGATAGATCGTCGTGACCTCTGGAATACCTACTGGCTCGCCAATGTATTTCTATTGGCGACGATGGCAATAAATTTTACTATTGAGTCCAACTACATGTTTACCCGCCACAAACCTGTCGTGGCATCGCTGATGGACCACTTAGGGCCTTGGCCTTGGTATCTGGTGGCATTGCAGTTTATAGGTTTGTTTTTGTTTTGTTTGGTGTATTTACCGTTTTGGTTTAGGAAGAAGTAGAGCGGCTAATTCAGTCAACGCTACCCTCTAAATGGAAAACCGTTCTGCTGGGTACTTACTCAATAGATTGACTTATGACATCATAGTCCCAGAGCTTACCATCTCTATATAGCTCAAAGTGGAGATGTGGTTTTGAAGCTAATCCAGACATGCCCACTTTACCTATAACTTCACCTTTCTGGACAAACTGTCCTTCCTTGACTAGAATCTCTGATAGGTGGGCATAAAAAGATTCCATACCATGATTATGGTTTACTTTGATACAGTTGCCATAGCCATCTTCGTAGTTACGGGTAGTCATGATTATGCCATCACCTGCAGCTAATACATCCTTGCCAAAGTCCACTACATAGTCTATTCCTTTGTGCGGTATCATTTTCTTTTGTATCGGATAATATTTCGGTCCAGGCTTCACAACATCTTTAAGATCACCAGACCTGACAGGAAGTAGAGTCGGTTGGAAATTAACAGCGCCGATGGTCTCTATGATGACATATTCAGCAAGTTGATCAACTGAGTCAGTGTAACCTTGTGGTGCAAAATTTTTTATATGATCTATGATTTCTTCCTGATCGAAGATGATTCTACCTCCTAGTTTTTCAAAATGCTCTTGAATTCTTGCTTGCATATAAGGTACATGCATAGGATGTGTCTCCTTTAACTGCGAATAGGCCTCAGTTATCCTGTCCGAATCGAAACAGTTGTCTATTAGGATGTTTTCTAATATTGCACCGAATACATAGTCAGGCATTTTATTTTCATCCTCGACAGTACATGATATCATCATCAGTATGCAAATAAAAACAGGCATAAAAAGCACATAAGGAGTAAGGCGTTTTGAAGCAGTTTTTTTGTTTATCATATCAATTCTTCTTTTGAGATTATTGCCGTAAAAGTTATTTGCTAAACTGAGAGAATGGGAGTCCATAATTTTCATCAATTCTTTGCAATATTCTTCTTTGCTACCATGTGCTTGTTGGTCTGCATAAAACTCATGTGTTTCTTTCATAAGTTTTGCATACAAGTACACCATGGGGTGAAACCAAAAAATGACCTTCATTATTCCCATGCAAATTCTATCTACACTATGCCTCTCATTTATATGCGCTTGCTCATGTAGAATTATTGCCTTGAGCCCAGTTGCTTGCAATGCATTTACGTTGAGATAGATCTGATTGAAAAATGAAAATGGCAATATGTCAAGTTTATGTACAGCAATATCTGAGTCATAAAGTTTCAGCTTGCTTGACGCTTTATAAATTTTCCAAATAGAAACCAACCCAAGTGCATATTTTATGAATGCAATTAGGAAACCTATAAAGTAGATTCCTATTAGTATTATCCCAAATCTTTCAGTCAGTGCAATTGTAGTTGTCGGAACGGAAGTTTGGTTAGTTTCATAAGCTATAAATTGAGCACTTTGCAATGGCGCAGTTGACGCAGTTGTGATCTTAAATAAATCAACTTTTTGCAATAGTGATTCCGAACTTTTATGAATAGTCTCTATAGCATTACCAATAGAAGTATATCTGTCTAATTCGACTATGCTAAAATTCTTTGCAAGTGGCAACAAACAAGATGCACAAAAAGTAAGGATTAGAAAATAACGGTTGGCTTTATGCTGAGAATTGTTTCGCAACCATTTGTTGTACACAAACAAACTGAAGCCCCATAAGACTGTAATACTAAGGATGTAACTAAGAGTCATTGTGCTTCTTTTCTAATTTATTGACTATCTCAGCGAGATCTTCCAAGCTTAAATCATTCTCCTCTACTATAAATGAAACCATTTCATTTATAGAACCACTGAAGTAATTTTTTATAAGTCCTGATATGGAAAATCTGCTGTATTCTTTTTTGGTAATGAGTGGAAAATACTCATAGGTTCTACCATAAGCTTTATAGCCTAGATAACCTTT
>CAZKXO010000028.1:0-19426 GCA_964556525.1 uncultured Saprospiraceae bacterium | reverse complement strand
AACTATAGCCTTTATAATCAAACCGCTCTAGCTCTGCAGTCAAATCAGTATGAACATTATCAATAGTCAATCCTCGCCCATCCAAAATTTCTGCTGAGAAAGTTGCCATCCCAAAATCAGGATTCTCTGTCCATCTTCCCATATCGAAATTATCCAAAGACACTTCTCCAGAATACTGAGCTAAGTCTAGACTTTCTTTAATATCCAGCCTCGTATCTAGAGTTACCCGTCCTAGTGGACTTTCGAGATTACCATAGACAACAAAATCCTTAAAAAATCCATCAATATCTCCTGAAAACTTTATGGGATCTAATTTGTAAAACTGCTCTGGAGGAGTGAAGCCTGGTATTATCTTACTCAAATTTGTTAGACTGGTATTGAAATTCTCCACATGAAGATTTATAAGTGCACTTTCGGAATCTGTAAGATCCAACGTACTTAGATATCCTTCCAACTTGACCATATCATTGAATGAAAGCGATAGATCATCCGCCTCTAAGTCATTAATAGTTCCATCAAGTTCCCCTGTAAGCTCTAACCATTTTTTCTTATTTAAGGCTAAGAAAGGTGCGGTGTTCATTTCTGGGAAAAAATACATCATATCTTCAAATGACAATCTGGATTTAACCAAACTGGCATCTATTTCTATTTTCGCTGCAAAATCCTTGAAATCACTGAAGTCTTCATAGCTGAACTTGAGAGATCTACCCAGCTGGCTTCTTCCGGTATTAAGCCCAAACTCTTCCAAGTTAAGACCAGTCTGACCAACCACCATTTTACCAACATTCATCTGGTTGATTTCAAATCCGTTATCTTCTTGTAAGGTCAGTGATTTTATCTGTGATTCTAGATGAAAGGGGAAGCTTAAAAAAGTAGAGTCAGTGTTGAGATTGATATTAGAAATATTGAGATGATTTATATCAAGGGCTTTGGTCTTCTCTGTCTTGGCTTTGTGCCAATCATCTATCTTAACCAATCCTTGGTTTACCTCCAGATGATGTATCGCAAAATAAAGACCTGTTGTATCAGCATTATCCATAGGCTCCTCTAGTTGTACACTAGTATCAACATTTTTCTTATGGCCGTTCCTTACTTCAGTATAGTGAGGCTTGGACAATATCAACTTTTCAATGATGAAAGTCTTATTTGCTAAGTCTAGCTTGTCTATTACAATTTTTCCCTCAGCTATCTCCACAGACCTAGAGGACTGGTTTGTAGTGCTTTCACTCAGAGAGATTCTGGAGAAATTTATAGACCTTAAACTGAGATCTAAGTCCTTAGATTCTTTGTTATTTGGCTTATTATCGGAAGCCAGTTTTGAAAAGAAGCTCTCAAGATTGGATAGTTTTTTATCTTCCTCAGTAACAACATTTAAGGTCATATCAGCAATCGTGACATCATTGAGCACCAGCTCATCATTGATCAAACTGAGGATATTCTCTTCCAGTGATGAAGAAAAGCTACCTATATAAGCCAAGGTATCTCGTTCCTCATCCATTAGCAACAAGTCTTGTAAAATCAGCCCATCGATAATCGAAAAGTCAATTTCCTTAATACTCACTTCGGTACCTGTCTTTTCAGACATCCTTTCTGTGACTTTATCTACAATTATATTTTGGACTGGCTTCCACTGAATGAGTAATATGAGGAGGATAAGGAGTATTAGGATCGCAAATAGAAACCATAGACCAACTCTAAGCAAGCTGCTCTTCTTCTTCTTTGATTTCTTTATTTCTGGATCTTCTGTCATCTACTGCAAATAAAAAAGCCTTATCCCTCTAGTATTAACTACTAAATGACAAGGTTCTACTCGGTAAAACTGGATTTTTAAACTTTGTTAACGTGGGAATGCAATTGCGTCCACAAGATACGTGTTTCTGAAGCTTCTTTCACGTCATGCACTCTTAAAATTTGAGCGCCATTCATAAGAGCAACCATATGCAATGCAGTTGTCCCATTTAGAGCTTCATTTGCTGTACTTTCCAGTGGTTTATAGATCATAGATTTTCGCGATAAACCCACCATTACAGGGCATTTCAGGATCTTGAAGACTTCAAGCTTGGTGAGTAATTGGTAATTGTGGTCTACTAATTTTCCAAAACCAAAGCCAGGATCTACAATAAGTTCTTGTACTCCAGAAGTTCTCAAGAAATTCAGCTTCTCAGAGAGGTCAAAAAGAACGGAAGAGACTACATCATCATAATTAGCCTTGGACTGCATATCTTTTGGGGTACCAGTGTTGTGCATAAGTATATAAGGCAAACCTAGGTCCGCAACTGTTGGGATCAATTGATCATCGAAACTGAATCCAGAGATATCATTGACGATAAAGGGAGTGATGCTGGCAAGTTTTCTTACTACTTCTGCTGAGAAGGTGTCTATACTTAAAGTAATATCGGGTATGTGGTCTACTATTCGTCGGATAAAGGGCTCTAGAATAGCTAATTGTTGAGCTGCCGATACCAATTCTGCTCCTGGCCTGCTCGAAAAAGCACCGATATCAATAATATCTGCGCCAGCATTTAACATCTTTAAGACTTGAGTCTCTGCTTTATCTTGATCTAAATATTCACCACCATCATAAAACGAATCTCTAGTCAGGTTGAGAATACCCATAATGAGGGGTTTGTCGTAGGGCAATAACTTGCCTCCAAGATTTATGGTTTGTGCAAAAAGTGTCACTTAATTGTCGTTTTTCGAATTATATTAGAATAGAGTATAATACCAAAGAAGTAAATGTAAATAAGGATTGGTAATTGTTTTGTATGAAGAATTGTAAATTAAATTATTCCCTTATTTTAGATTTTTTGTTTTTCATCTCAAGCTTGTTCTAGTGAAGTTATCGGAGTCTTTCTTTCTAAATGTTGGTATTTGTTGCTGTATAGTCTTAGGAGCGATTGTACTATACGACAAAGGAACAGAAGCTGCTGAATGCACAGTTCTTACTGAGGAGCAACAGGAGATCAAAGAAAAGTTTGGTTTTCCCGAAGAAGAGTATCATTTCGAGGCCCATACTCTAGGGTTCAATCAGAATCTTGGTGATCTTCTACTATGGGAAGGAATAGATTGGGACAGCATCATGAAACTAGACAGGATCTCTTCAGATATATTCAGCATAAGAAAATTTAGAGCAAAGAAACCTTTTACACTGGTCAGAAAAGATGCATGTTCTGAGCCACACTGTATAGTCTACGAACCTAACAAATTCACCTTTGTCAAGTACTTCATCGATGATCAGATAAAAATAGAAGTGGTAGATCGAGAATATGACACCGTAATAGAATCAGCTTCAGGAATCATCAATTCTTCTCTTTGGCTGGCTATGAAAGAAGCTGGTCTTAACGGAAGTATCATAGATAAAATGGAGGACGCAATGGCTTCCAGTGTGGATTTTTATCATACTCAGAAGGGAGACATGTTTAAGTTGATCTTCGAGCGAAAATACATTAAAGGCCTACCAGTAGACTATGGAGAAGTCATTTCTGCAGCTTTCAAAAACGAATCGGGAGAACATTATGCGGTCTTTTATGAAAATGAGAAATATGCTGGCTTTTATGATTTAAAAGGTCATCCAACAAAATCTACTTTTCTCAGAGCTCCATTGAAATATTCGCGTATTTCATCTTCTTTCAATAGACGAAGATTTCATCCTATAAAAAAGAAAAGAATTCCTCATTTAGGTACTGACTATGCGGCTCCTACTGGAACACCAATCTTTTCTGTTGCTGATGGAGTGGTAGAAATAGCAGGATATACAAAGAACAATGGAAAGTATGTAAAGATTAGGCATGATGATATCTACCAGACCCAGTATCTCCATATGCACAGATTTGCTAAAGGCATAAGAAAGGGCAAACGTGTAAAACAAGGTGAAGTTATAGGGCAGGTAGGACAGACAGGCTTAGCAACAGGACCACATGTATGCTTTAGATTTTGGAAATATGGTACTCAGGTCAATCATCGAAGGGAGAATTTTCCACCAGCAGATCCATTGCCAGAATCTGAAATGGATTCCTTCTACATTCAGAGAGATATTTTGTTAGAGAAGCTTAATCTTATCGACTATCCAGCTCCAGAACTTATGGCTGAGGTCAATCAAACCAATAATACTTAGAAACAGCCATTATTTTTTGTTTAAAGTAAACCCAAAAGTAGAACCCTTACCATCTGTACTTCTTAGACTCATGTTTTGGTTATGGGCTTCTAGAATATGCTTTACAATTGCTAATCCTAATCCTGATCCTCCAACTTCCCTACTCCTACTTTTCTCTGCTCGATAGAATCGGTCATAGACATGCTTAATGTCTTTATCAGACATCCCTATACCGTTATCTGATACTTCCACTAATATTCTGTCTTCCATATCGTAAAAGCTGACTTTAGTTCTTCCATCAGGAGTTCCATACTTGATAGAGTTAGAGATAAGATTGATAAGCACTTGTCTGATTTTTCCTTTATCAGCATAGACTTGGAATGCTTTGTCTGCACCAGGCTTAAAGAGCAATTCGATATTCTTCTCTCTAGCAGAGAAAGCCATATCATTAAAGATACTTTCAGTCAGCTCTCTTATGTCGAAGTTGGTATATTCTAAACCTTTCGCACCAGATTCCAGCTCATTGATAAGTTCCAAGTCTTCTACAATTGCTTGAAGTCTATTTACATTTTCAGCAGCCCGCTTAAGATATTTGATATTAATCTTTTCATCCGAAAGCCCACCTTCGATAAGAGTGAGTAGATATCCCTGAATGGAGAACAAAGGTGTTTTCATTTCGTGTGAGACATCACCTAGATATTGCTTTCGATAATTTTCTAAAGTCTTTAGAGAGGATAATTCTTTAGCTGTATCCTGTGCCCATACGACTGCTTGCGAGTTTACATCCTCCAATGATGAGCTGTTACTGTTGTGTAATTCTACCCCTTCTAGCGAATCTTTGGAATCGCTGATAACCTTGTAAATAAGTTTGATTTTTCTGAAGATGTACTTCTCTCCAAGGAGTCTTACTATGAGATAAGTAAGAAGAAAAGAAACTATAGTATAGATAACTATTGAAATCCATGAAGAACCTGCACTTACACCTCCAGCGCTGCTGAGTATCATAAGCAAGACCATCTGTCCCATCCAAATAGAGAAGGAAAGGTACAAAGTGATTTGTCGTATGGTTAAGTTCTTAAACAAAGACTGTACTATAGATAGTATTAAAATATGAATTTATAGCCGACCCCCTTCATTGTTTTAATGTAGTGGTCACCTATTTTCTCACGTAGTTTCCTAATGTGTACATCTATGGTTCGGTCTCCTACAATAACTTCATTACCCCATACTTTTCTCATAATCTCCTCCCTCTTAAACACCTTGCCTGGTTTAGAAACCAATAATGCCAGTAGCTCAAACTCCTTTTTTGCGAGAGGCATATTATTTTCTTTTAATTGTAATGAGAATGAATCTAAATCTATTTGCAAATCGCCAAAAATCAGCACTTTGGAACTATCAGTTTGGTTTGGTTTTCGCCTCAGGAGAGCCCTTATACGACTAGCAAGCACGTTAGGTCTGATAGGCTTAGTAATAAAATCATCACCACCAGCATCTAACGCTGATATCTGAGTGAAAGATTCACCTCTAGCAGTGAGAAAAGCAATTAAGGTATTATTAAATTCTTCTAATTCACGAAGCTTATGACACAATTCCATACCATCCATTTTGGGCATCATGATGTCTAGTAGGATCAGGTCAGGTCTGAAGTTCTTGGCCTTCACTAGACCTTCTTCTCCATCCCAGGCTGTGTTTATTATATAGCCTTCTTTCTCTAAATTATAGGTGAGAATTTCTACGATATCTTTATCGTCTTCTATGATGAGGATTTTCGCTGGATCAGCCATGTATCATTAACTTTAACTTGTGGACAAATGAAGCGATAAGTCTTGGTTTTTCAGGCAATTATATGTTATCTCTAAGTTAATTTAAGGCTAAAATCTTACTTACTCCTCGACTTAGAAATATTTATTTCTTTCTTCTTGTGATATAGTTTCTCTATGACCACAATAGAGTCCTCTACTTCTTTATGAAGCTTTTTATACACCACAAGTTGCTGCTGAAGCAATGCAATATCCTGTTCTATAAGATTCATATCTACTTTATGAATTTCTTCTATTCTATCAGTATACACTTCTCTCAGACTGTCTGTATATGATTCATCTACATCCTTAAGTGCTGCCTGAGCGATGTATAGATCTACCATTACTGTCTTTATCTTATCTCGGTCATAATTCTGAGTCTGACCTGAGGAAGTGTTAGTCTCACAAGCTGAAAGGACTAACAATAGAACACAGATATAAAAGATATTCTTCACGACTCTCTAACGAGCTTTGGGAAATAAAAATTCCTAACGTAGGTATTGCTATAGTCCAAATCTTTCCAACTATCTACAGAAGAAACCAAATGAACAACCCCACAAGTCACCACATTAGCCTGAGGTTCCTTAGCAAACATGTTGGAAAAGTAGGTGATAGTAGGATTATGACTAAAAAAGGCGGGTAGATCGTAACTCTCATCCAGTTCATTGATAAGATGCATCCAGTCTGTTTCAGAACCAAAATATAGCTCAGTTTCTTTGTCGAAACACTTAATCTCATTTTGAAATTCTTTTTCAAAGAAGCTAGCAGTAGTATAGGCTCTATTGGCCGGGCTAGAAAAGATAGCATCTACTATCAATTCTTGTGACCGACAATAAGCTGCCATAAAAGGTGCATCCCTCAGACCTCTTTTATTGAGCGGTCTATCCATATCCTCTAGATCAGGATTAGACCATGAAGATTTTGCATGTCTTATTAGAAGTAACTGTTTCACAGTTGAAGATTGGTGTTAATTAGTGAAATCTTGCTTTTGTTAGAATATACTAACGCTTAAATATCTGTAAATTAATATATTAGACATCAATAAGCGTCGTCAATTATTGAATATAAACGAAATAGGAAAATTAATCTCAAAGAGATTCTCGAAGGTGTAGATCCTTTGGAACTAGAGACTTTTGTATCTCAGTATGCAAAAAAAGATAAGTCTTTCGAAATAATACTTAAGGCCCATTTTGTCTCTAGACTGATTACTGGTGATTCCATGATGAAATATCATAAGATTCTCTCTGAAGTCATCAGACCTAAGACCCTTTCCAATCCTAAGATCAGCGCCTCTACCAAGAGGACTATAAATGTAATCTTGGAAGACTTTTCGCATCAGATGTCAGATTTACTTAGCATAGAAGACTACCAAGAAAGCAGTTTTATAATAATCAATTCCTTAGATAAAATTGCCTATCTCCAAAATTCCTATGAAATCAAAGACAAAAGTGTTGACAAGTTAAGAATGGACTTTCTGGATGGTCTCGAAATCATCCTCAAGCAAAATCTGGCACCTAAGTTCAGATCAGAAATAGATAATCTATTGCTTACAAATGTTAGGAAGTCCTATTACTTACCAACTAAGAAAAACCTTATCAGGTTAATGGATGAGCACAATGTTTTCTCTGAAGCTGATAAAACAGAATTGTTGGAAGAGCTTATAAACAAAATGACAAAAGAATCTGACCAGCAAAACATCATTATCACAATGATACAATTGGCCTCGCCTTTCCCAAATCTTGCAAATAAGTTACTAGATAACATAGGCCAAGACAAAATATTTCTTGCCTTGTCAGACTTGGTAAAACAACGAAAGTTTGAGCTGGTAGAATTTATGATAGAGCATAAAGAGGTCAAATATATGCTGCATAAAACTGCAATCAGCTGTATGATTCTTCATCAGAAAGGAGACTATAAAGCTCTAACGCAGGAACTTAGGTGTATAACCACGAGTAATACACCTATCTTGGTAATAAAAGATGTCGTCGAGCATCTCTGTTACGATTACCTGAGACAGGAAATCCATGATCTCCACTCCTGGATAGAAGAGTTACCGTTCGGTATGAGATGTTCTCTATACGCTAAGGCCAGATATTTCGAAAAGTTAGTAGCTGCTCTAAAGAAAAATGGCGAAGTAGAGTGGCTAAAAGTCTACGATACTCTGTTAATAGAACAGGGCCACAGAGACCTGGTACAAGAACTATATCTTCATTGCTCTAGCACTTATCTAGAAGATCATATGGGTGCTAAAGCTGCTGAATATATGTCTAGAATCAATCACAGACTAGTCTCTATCTCCGAACATAAAATGCTTACTCAGATACAAGAATCTCTATATGAAAGATTCTCGCAAAGAATGAATACCTAATAAATAATGAAGCAAAGAGGATTTATTTTTGACCTGGACGGTGTTCTGGTTGATACTGCCAGATACCATTTCAAATCATGGCAACGAATTGCTGAAAGTCTAAATTTCACGTTGGATACTGATGTTGAAGAACAACTCAAAGGAATCAGTAGGATGGACAGCTTAAATATAGTCCTCAGAGAAGGTGGACTCTCTAAGACGGGAGAAGAAAAACTCGAACTGACTGAGAAAAAGAATAATTGGTATCTAGAGAGCCTGAGAGATTTAGATAACAAAGTTGTCCTTGCTGGAGTCTCAGCCTTTTTGGAGAACCTGAAGTCACTAGATGTGCCCATGGCAGTAGGTTCAGCTAGTAGAAATGCCGCACTTATTCTAGGAAGGCTAAGGATGACACATTATTTCCAGAGCATAGTAGATGGCAACATGGTCAAGAATACAAAGCCCAATCCAGAGGTATTTATAAATGCAGCCAGAAACCTACAAATAAAAGAATCTGATTGTATCGTATTCGAGGATAGCCAAAAGGGCATTAAAGCTGCCAATACAGGTGAATTCAGGGTAATTGGAATAGGCTCACCAGAAAAATTGGACAAAGCAGAAGCCGTTATCCCGGGATTCCAAAACCAAAATTTCGAGTCGATTTTAGCGTTACTCAACTAAGCACTTTTATAATTCTGAGAAAAAATAATGCTAAAGAGTAAGCATTTTGAGTCATATTCGTTAATTATTGTTTAACAAGTACGTTTTTGACCATCAGATTTATGTAATTTATAGTTTTTAAGGGTAGGAAAAGCGATAATGAAAACACTTTTAACAGCACTATTTACAGTCATTCAGATAGGTCTTTGGGGCCAGACGGAATTAGTCTTAGAACGAGTCGAAGGATTAAGTTCCAATGACCGAATAGAAGATATAGAAATAGAAAACAACAGAGTTTGGATTGCCAGCAAGGACGGCATATTCACCTTCGATAATGACGATGCTTCTCTAAATCAAATTGTACAACACGACAACGCCTTAGCTGTTAAAGTTTCAAAAAAGGGTAATATCTTCTCAGCCTACAATGACAAAACCCTATTCTTCAATGAAGATAACCTCCTCGACTTGGAGGCCAATCAAAATAAAGTACGAAGTTCTGAATTCGAATTTTCAGATATAGAAGTATACAAAAACGAATTATGGGTAGGATCCAACATTGGACTTTTCATTTTCAACATAAAAACCAAAAAGCTACTCAAGCACTATTCCACTTCGAACTCCTCTCTTAGATCTAATGATGTCAGATTTGTTATCTATTCTACCAATAATGAAAGTCTATGGGTCGGCACAGCTGATGGTGCATACGAAATAATAGACAGGAATAAAAAGTGGAAGACCGAGTACAAAGGCCACAAAATGATTGCTGCAACAGAGAATATCGATGGTTTGTGGTTGCTTTCTGATTTGGAATTGTACCTTATGATAGGAGGTAGAGAACATCCTCAGGGTCTCAAAAGAGGTCTCTATGAAGGTCAGGTAAATGACTTGGCACTCGACAAGGACAACAACTTATATGTTGCTTCAGATATCCTTACAAGATTTGATCCCTACCAAGATAGATTAGAAAAGTATGGTGAAAATCTGGGTCTAGCAGCAAGTAAGTGTATGTCTCTAGCTTGTGACAATGAAGGTGCATTATGGCTAGGAACGGCTGATGCTGGACTGTTTAGAGTCTACTCTGATTCCATAGAAATGAAAGACTTGAGAATTAGTATTCTATTGAAACAAGCTATAAGCTGTCCAGGTGCTTCAGATGGGTCACTACAATTAAGTGTCTCAGGAGGTTCTGGACCATACAAGTACTTTTGGGAAAGAGTCAGACTAAAAGGAACTTCCAATCCTAGCAATCTTAAAGCTGGAAACTACAAGGTGACAGTAGAAGATAATATGGGAGTAAGAGCTTTTGCTTCTATCAAAGTAGATGATCCAAAGAACCTAGAAAATCGTGTAGCCAAGAAAACAGCAGTAAGTAGAGCAAGTAAGAATGATGGATATGCTATTGTCAGTCCTAAAGGTGGTACTCCTCCGTATTCTGTTCTTTGGGGAAATAGTGAGCAAGGTCCAGAAGCAAAGCAGCTCAGTTATGGCACAAACTATCTTACAATAACCGATGCCAATGGCTGTTCGCTTGCGTCAACGGTAGAAATCAGCAAACCAAAGATTCTGCCTGAATTAGATATAGCCAAAATCAAAGTTGGTCAAACTTTACAGCTTAATAAACTCTACTTCCAAGCGGACAGTAGTGCTATTACAGCCGAATCTTTCGACGTGCTGGAAGAAGTCTATGAGTTCATGAGTGAGAATAGTAATGTCTACATAGAAATAGGAGGTCATACTAACAACCAACCTACCGAAGAATATTGTGATAGGTTGTCTACATCGAGGGCCAAAGTTGTGGCAGATTTCTTATATCACAAAGGAATCCTAAAAGATCGTATTTCCTTCAAAGGTTACGGAAAAAGAATTCCTATCGCCACAAATCAAACCATAGCTGGTAGGCGTAAAAACCAACGAGTAGAAATCAAAATACTAAGGTTAGAAAGTTAAGAAATCTAAGTCCCTCAGAAATCCTACATAGACCTTCTGTACTTTCCTCCTACTGCGAAAAGTGCATTTGTTATCTGTCCAAGAGTACAAGTTTTTGTGACTTTCATCAACTCTTTAAAGAGATTATTATTAGCAACAGATGCCTGTTGTATTTCTGTTAGTACCTTAGGAGTCTCATTTGCATTCAACTCGTGCAAGGCATTAAGATTAGCTATCTGAATTTCTTTTTCTTCAGTGGTAGAACGGATTACTTCATCAGGAATTACTGTCGGAGAACCTTTAGATGACAGGAAAGTATTGACCCCTATAATAGGGTACTCACCAGTATGTTTTAGTGTCTCATAATAAAGACTTTCTTCCTGGATTTTACTCCGCTGATACATAGTTTCCATAGCTCCCAAGACACCTCCCCTTTCTGTTATCCTATCAAACTCTGCTAACACTGCTGCTTCTACTAAGTCAGTCAATTCCTCTATAATAAAAGATCCCTGCAAGGGATTCTCATTCTTCGCCAAGCCCAGCTCGTGATTGATAATCATTTGTATCGCTACTGCTCTTCTTACACTTTCTTCAGTCGGAGTGGTTATGGCTTCGTCGTAGGCATTGGTATGCAAAGAATTACAGTTATCATAAATGGCGTAGAGTGCCTGAAGCGTGGTTCTTATATCGTTGAAATCTATTTCCTGAGCATGCAAAGATCTTCCAGATGTCTGGATATGATACTTCAGCTTTTGGGCTCTTTCATTAGCACCATATTTATGTTTTAGTGCTTTAGCCCATATTTTTCTTGCTACTCGTCCTATGACTGCATACTCGGGGTCTACTCCATTTGAGAAAAAGAATGATAAGTTCGGGGCAAAGGCATTGATGTCCATTCCTCTTGCCAAGTAATATTCTACAAACGTAAATCCATTAGCAAGGGTGAAGGCTAATTGCGTTATGGGATTAGCTCCAGCCTCAGCAATGTGATATCCTGAAATAGAAACGGAATAGAAATTCCGCACGCCTTGTGCAATGAAGTACTCTTGTACATCTCCCATGAGACGTAGAGAAAATTCTGTAGAAAAGATACACGTGTTTTGAGCCTGATCCTCCTTCAAGATATCAGCTTGCACAGTACCTCTGACTGATTTCAGAGCTTTGGCTTTTAATTCAGCATAAACTGCAGGTTCTAAAACTTGGTCGCCAGTAAGCCCTAGTAACATTAGACCTAATCCATCGTTACCATCGGGAATATCTCCCTCATATTGAGGACGTTGGAGACCTCTATTATCATAGAGTTGCTTAAATGTCTTTTCAACTTTCGATTCTAATCCATGCTCTTTGATATATAATTCGCACTGCTGATCTATGGCTGCATTCATAAAGAAAGCTGCAATAGTTGCTGCAGGACCATTGATGGTCATAGAAACTGAGGTCTTCGGATTACACAAATCAAAGCCAGAATAGAGTTTCTTAGCATCGTTCAAGGAACTGATGTTAACTCCAGAATTACCCACCTTACCGTAGATATCTGGTCTGTAATCTGGGTCTTCTCCATAAAGTGTCACAGAGTCAAAGGCCGTAGACAAACGCTTGGCCGGCATTCCTTTTGAAAGATAATGGAATCGTTTGTTGGTTCTTTCAGGGCCTCCTTCTCCTGCAAACATTCGAGTAGGATCTTCGCCTTTTCTTTTGAATGGGAATACACCAGCTGTAAATGGAAATTCACCAGGTACATTTTCTTGCCTGCTCCAATTTATGATTTCTCCCCAGTCCTTGTATTTGGGCAGTACAACTTTAGGAATATCATTCTGAGATAATGACTTACTATAATTTTGAACCTTTATTTCTTTGTCTCTGACCTTGTAGATAAATTCTTCGTCAGTGTAGTCTGTTTTCTTCTTATCCCAACCAGCTAATATTTCACTACTCTCCTTAGAGAGTTCTTGTTGGAGTTCATTTGCTAGGTCTGAAAGTGCATCTTTGGTGGTCTTGTCGTCTAGGAGGCTTAGTGTGGATTTTACACCGAAAAGTTTTCGGGCTATATCACTCTGCGCTTCTGTTTCTTTATCGTAAGCTCTGATAGTTTCTGAAATTTCTGACAGATAACGTACTCTGGAAGGTGGAATGATATATTGTTTTGAACTGTCTCCTTCAGGCAGATCTGTAAGTTGCGTTTCAGGGTACAGCAAATCCATCATTTTATTGAAGACGGTATTTACTCCAGGATCATTGAACTGAGATGCGATAGTACCATAGACTGGCATTGTATCTGGATCTTCGTGCCAGAGATCATGATTTCTTTGGTACTGTTTCTTGACATCTCTCAGTGCATCCAGTGATCCTCTTTTATCAAATTTATTGATGACTATCATGTTGGCAAAATCCAACATGTCAATTTTTTCTAGCTGTGAAGCTGCACCAAACTCTGGCGTCATTACGTACACGGAGGTATCTGCATGGTCTACTATTTCTGAATCAGACTGACCAATTCCAGAGGTTTCTAGAATGATGAGATCAAAACCTGCGTTTTTTAGTATTGCAATCGTACCATCTATGTGTTTATTCAATGCCGCATTATACTGTCTGGTAGCCAAAGATCTCATAAAAACTCTTGGGTCTGAGATGGAGTTCATTCTTATTCTATCTCCTAGCAAGGCCCCACCAGTTTTTCTTTTAGATGGGTCTACAGAAATAATTGCAAGTGTCTTGTCAGGGCATTTAGCAAGATATCTCAGGACCAACTCATCTACTAAACTAGACTTACCTGCACCCCCTGTTCCAGTTATACCTAAAACTGGCGTTTTCAACTCCTTGGCTTTGGCCTTCAGATCTGCTATCCATTCTTTGTTCTCCTCTGGATAATTCTCCAAAGCCGAGATTAGTCTGGAAATAGATATTGAGTCTTTGCTGGGTATTTTTTTCAGTTGACCGTTCAGCTGTGCTGCAATCGGATAATCACATTGTTGTAAAAGATCATTTATCATTCCTTGCAAGCCCATGGACCGACCATCATCAGGAGAGTAGATACGTGTGATGCCATGCTTATGGAGATCTTCTATTTCCGTAGGCAAGATTGTTCCACCTCCTCCTCCAAAAATCTTTATATGGCCAGCACCTTTTTCTTTTAGTAAATCGTAGGCATACTTAAAGAATTCATTGTGCCCACCTTGATATGAGGTCAGAGCTATACCTTGTACATCTTCCTCTATGGCTGCATCGACAATCTCGTGGACAGGTCTATTGTGACCAAGGTGAATAACTTCTGCTCCAGAACGTTGTATTATACGCCGCATTATGTTTATAGCAGCATCATGTCCATCAAACAGTGACCCTGCTGTAAGAATTCTAATCTTGTTCTTAGACTTATATGGTGCTATTTTTTCCATAGTAGCTTGAGCTTTTTGATGCTCTAAAGGTAGGGAATTAATTAGTCACTATTGACTAAATTTAGTTCGAAGAACTTCATTATTCTACTAAATCTACATCAATTCCTACAAGTTATACCCAGCCATTTTTTACTGTTTATGGAATTTTTGGCTGAATATAAATATTTATAATCAGCCATTTTTTACTTTTTTATATGCTTTTGGCTGGATATAAATCCGTATAACTAGCCATTTTTTATAAAATTTTGTAAATTTGGCTGGATATAATTTTAAAAAATGAACCTAGTTGGAAGAAAATCAGAGCGAGAGACCTTTGATCATTGCCTTACAAGTTCAGAATCTAAGCTAATTGCAGTCTACGGAAGACGTCGAGTTGGAAAGACCTTTCTTATCAGAAATTATCTGGCCAAACATATAGTCTTTGAAGTCTCAGCATTGCACAATGGAGACATGATAGATCAGCTTACTCACTTTAATAATACTCTAAAAAGAACCAACAAACTTTATGATATGATAGGTCAACCAAGTTCATGGTTGGCTGCTTTTACAATATTGGGCAAGTATCTGGACACCAAGAAAAGTAAAAAGAAAAAAGTCATCTTTATAGATGAGCTACCATGGTTTGATACTCCCAGGTCAAAATTTCTTACTGCCTTTGAAAGTTTCTGGAATAGCTACTGCACAAAAAGAAATGACATCATAGTTGTTATCTGCGGATCTGCAGCTTCATGGATGATAAAAAAGATTCTCAAGAATAAAGGAGGTCTGCACAATCGTGTATCAGAAAGAATAAGACTCATGCCTTTCAAGTTGAGAGAGACAGAAGCTTTTCTAAAAGCCAAGGGTATAAAATGGAGTCAGTATGATATAACAAGACTTTATCTCATCACCGGAGGTATACCCTACTATCTGGATGCTGTACGAAAAGGAGAAAGTGTCGTACAATTTGTAGACCGATGTTGTTTCAAAAAGGATGGCATTCTAACAACTGAATATCAAGAGCTCTTCAAATCATTGTTTGATGATAGTGAGCGACATTACAAGTTAATAGAGGCACTCTATGATAAAAAAACTGGACTGACTAGAACTGAGCTTATAAGCAGAGCGAAGATGCCCAGTGGTGGAACACTTTCTACGACCTTACACGAACTGGAAGAGTCGGGTTTTATAGAGACATTGGTTCCATACAAAGGAAAAAAAACCAAAGCTCTATACAAACTGACCGACCCTTTCATCCTGTTCTACCTCAAATTCATGAGGCCGGGCTCAAAGCAAAAAAAATGGGTCAATATAATCAACAGTCCATCCTGGAAGAGCTGGTCGGGTCTAGCCTTCGAAAGACTGTGCTTCTATCATATAGAAGAAATACGGAAAGCTCTAAAAATTGAAATCATAGAGAATGACATATCTACTTGGCAAGCAAAAGATACAAGGTCTGGCGCTCAGATAGACCTAGTGATAGACAGAGCTGACTCTATTCAAAACATCTGTGAGATAAAGTTCTATCAAGCAGAGTATACCATAACCAAGGACTACGCTAAAAACCTTAGAAACAAAGTAGAGCTATTCTCTTCCTTACCTAGAAACAAGAAGAAAAATCCTTTTATCACAATGATTACACCGTTTGGGGTATATAAAAATGAATATTACCTAGAACTGGTCCAAAGTGAAGTTCTAATGGAGGACTTATTCAAATAGGGTAAAATCTATTTCCTGAACTCAGGTTTTCGTTTCTCGAGAAAAGCATTTACCCCTTCTTTGCATTGGGCAGAGCCCATTGTTTCACCAAATTGATTGATCTCCTTGACAAATCCATTGACGGTGTTATCAAAGTACGCATTGACAGTCTTGATGATACTGGCGATAGCTTGAGGGCCTTTAGATGCAATTTTAGTAATAAGCTTTGTAGCGACAGCGAGGAGGTCTGCAGGAGCAGTTACGTGGGTCACTAAGCCATACTCTAAGGCTTTAGCACTGTCTATCATATCAGCGGTCAGGAGTAATTCCATAGCTCTGCCTTTTCCTAAATACTGTACCATCCGCTGTGTACCGCCATACCCAGGAATAAGACCAAGATTAACTTCTGGCTGACCAAATCGGGCATTATCAGAGCAGATACGTATATGACAAGCCATCGCTAGCTCATTTCCGCCTCCGAGCGAGTACCCATTTATCGCAGCAATTACAGGAATGGGGCAGTTTTCTATACTATTAAAAACCTTATGTCCGAAAGTGGATTTCTTTATACCTGCAGGTATGTCTAGTTCCATAAATTCTTTGATATCAGCCCCAGCAATAAAGGCTTTTTCCCCTGAGCCAGTAATAATGATACCAATCAGAGAATCGAAATCAAGACCTTCCGAAAAGAGGTACCCAAACTCTGCCATTACCTTATCATTAATAGCATTCAAGGCTTTAGGTCTATTGACAGTGATGAGTGCTATGTTGTCAGTTATTTCTACCAGTAGTGTTTCTAGTTCTTTCATTTGATTAATCTTAGTCTTCTTAAAATATTCAGGCCCATTTCATTGGCGTCCTCCGATACTTTCCAAAGGTACGCAAGATAAAGATAACTGCCACCCACTAAGGCGGACTTGAATAAGAGATTGAAAACGGGAGAGTTAGTATCTGGAAGAACCATATAAAGGCCTATAAAGAGTCCCATCAAAACAAGTATCTTGATTTGTGCAAAGCTGAATGGTTGCAAGCCATATTTAAAATAAATAAACCCAGTCTTTAACACATTATAAATCAGCATAGAAAAAGCTGTAGCCATAGCTGCACCAGCAACACCGTGCAAAGGAATCCAAAGAAAATTCAGATAAACGTTTATCACTCCTAGTACAAGCAGAAAAACCAGATTTAGTTTATAGCTACTGGAATAGATAAGAATATGAGAGTTGACACTGGTAAGCATATCAATAAGTTTTGCTACCCCAAGAATCAAGAAAATAGATCTCACTTTCATAAAACTTTCAGCGTCCGTAGATAGGTAGGCCAGATCATCTAGTACAAACCATATCAATAAAAAGGTGAGCCCACTTATAAGTAAAAGATTAGTCGCTGCCTTTTTATATATCATATCTATTTCACCAAGGTCATCTTCTTCCCAAGCATTTGCAATAATAGGCGCTGCTATCTGAGTCAAAGACCTTGCTGGAAAATCGAGTACATTAGAAACGAACAAGGCTATATTATAAAAACCATTACTGGCCATACTCAGAAACAAAGGAATCATGATACTGTCCATTCTTACTGATAGTGTTGTTCCCAAATGATTAAGACTACTAAAGAGTGAATACTTGGTCATCTCGGTATAACTGTCACTGTTCTTAGGCCTTCTAATCTTACCAAATTTCAAGATTCCTAAGTACTTAAGATAGATGAAAAGCAAGACAGCAGCCATTAAGAAAAAGGCCAATAAACCATACACAAAGATCTGAGTAGAAAATTTGAAATAGACGAAGGTCAATACTAGTAGTGGTAGATAAATCTTAAAGCCTAATTTTTCTACAATGTTAGGCACTACTATACGTAAGCCATTCAATGAATGATTGACACAGAATCTCAACAAAATGAAAAAGCCTAAAAGGATAAGCAGATAGGCCTCGTTTTTCATAATGATATCAGCATTTGGAATCTTAGCCCAATTAAGTAGAGTTATGAAATGTTGCTTGAAAAAGAACCAGAAAATCAGAAATACCGAGTAGGTAACAACTAAACCAGACAGTAAGAGAGTCAGTAATCCATTATAGCTTTTAGAATCTGCTTTCTGGTAACTAGGAAAATACTTTATAAGTAGGGTAAGTATTCCGAAGGTCGCCAGAGGAAACATAAGAGTTACTGTGCTAATCAGCCACTGAGCATAACCATAAATTTCCATGTCTAAGGGATAAACCCTAAGCATGGCTATGGCGCCAATAACAACTCCAATGTAACTGACAATAGCAGACTTGAAACCTTGTCTCTTGATTACTCCCATAGAAATTAACTCACCAAAAATCGGGAATATATTGGACAGATATCGAGATAGGACCTTTTCTTATATCTCCTAAGTGGGTCAAGTTATCATTTCTTCTTTTGCATCTTGGTCCAGCTATCCCTTAAAGCTACTGTCCTATTGAATATTAACTTATCAGAGATAGAGTCTTGATCCTTAATAAAATAGCCTTTTCGCATAAATTGCAGCGACTCGGTATCTCCTACTTCAGAAAGATATTTCTCACCGATGGCATTGTAGTTTATGGTAAGCGATGCTTTATTATAGAACTCTAGAAAGTCTTTATCATCATGTCCAGTCGGTGTCGGATCAGTAAATAATCTATCGTAGATTCTAAGTTCCAAAGGGATTCCAGATGTACTGTCTACCCAGTGCATTGTGCCTTTTACCTTTATACCAGAATTATCACTGCCACTTTTACTTTCAGGGAAGTAGGTACAATGGACTTCAGTGACTTCGCCATTTGCGTCAGTGATATACTTATCAGCCTTAATGATGTAAGCGCCCTTCAGTCGTACGTGTTTGTCTGGAGCAAGGCGGAAATACTTCTTAGGCGGGTCTATCATAAAGTCTCCTTTCTCTATCCAAATCTCTCTGGAAAAACTCATCATATGACTACCTGAATTTTCATCTTGAGGATTATTCTTTGATGGCAATTGTTCTGTCTGCCCTTCTGGGTAATTAGTGATAACCAATTTCAAAGGATCCATGACGACCATTACTCTTGTCGCTTCAGCATTCAGGTCATCCCTTATAACTGATTCCAATAGTTCCATTTCTTGTAAGTTGTCCCTCTTTTGTACGCCAGTGAGCTCACAGAATCTTCTGATACTCTTTGGCAGATAGCCTCTTCTACGCATACCAGATAGCGTAGACATCCTTGGATCGTCCCAACCACTAACTAAGCCTTCCTCTACTAACTTAAGTAAGCGTCTTTTGGAAGTAATCATATAAGCCACATTCATCCTTGCAAACTCATATTGCTTAGATGGAAATATTCCGAGTTGTTCTATAAACCAATCATAGAGTGGTCTATGATGCATGAATTCTAGAGAACAACAACTATGTGTAATCTCTTCTAAAGAATCTGACTGTCCATGCGCAAAATCATACATAGGATAGATACACCATGCATCGCCGGTGTTGTGATGATGCGCATGTTTTATTCTATAAATAAGTGGATCTCGCATGAGCATATTAGGTGCGGCC
>CAZKXO010000027.1:0-19822 GCA_964556525.1 uncultured Saprospiraceae bacterium | reverse complement strand
AGGGTTATGAAATAAAGAGATGTAGCTGATTAAATTCAGCATTTTGAAAAGAAAAATTAGCTATACCGATAGCTTAAAATGATATAAAAGAGCACATTTTGAAATTGGCCAAGGAGGCAAAGTAGCTTTGCTCTCCGAGGCATTTTAAAGTGAAAGATGAAATCGGCAGAGGAGGGTCTAGAACGAAATTTTTTCCAAGAAGAGCGGTCTAGCCCTCCGTTTTTTTATACCTACTTGTCAATATCATAAGAAAGTTTAGGTTACTTCAAATCTTATGATGTCTTCTAATAATAAACAGCGCTTTACTGATTTACTGTCAGCAATAAATAAAGAAAGAGAAGCTGAAGAGCTCTATTTCGCAAAGCTTTCTGCACATAAGTCTTTAGCAGAACGTGTAGAATCTGGAATCCTTTGGTACCCAGTAATCAGTACTGCAATTAACTATACAGTCGGCGAGCAAATCGAGATCACTTTCGAAAGGACAAAACAATTAGATATGCCCCACAAGCTGAAATCAGGGTCTGGATGTAAATTGTTCAAATTAGAAGGCGGTAAGGAGCAAGCAAGTTTTAGAGGGGTTATTTCATTTGTCAGAAAAAACAAGCTGGCAGTAATTCTCGGTGAGGAAGTCGCCTCTAAAAATGAATTACGCGAATTCAAAGGACAGCTAGGCATCGAAATGATTTACGATGATCGTCCTTTTAAGGTGATGGAAAGTGCTATCAAAAGTGTACAAGCCTCTGATCACCCTCAGCTCGTACATCTGAGAAACCTTATACAAAAACCACCTACTGATTTTAAACCCTTCGAACTAGAAGAAATCTTCAAACCCAAAATTCTTAATACCTCTCAGACTACAGCACTAAATGGAGTAGTAAGTACAGCAGATATAGCTATCATCCACGGACCTCCAGGTACTGGAAAAACCACCACCTTAATAGAAGTCGCAAAAGCCTTACTCAAATCAGAGAAGCGCATTCTTGTCTGCGCACCAAGTAACAATGCAGTAGATCTGCTTGCTATCCAGCTAGATAAGGCTGGCGTAAGTACATTAAGAATAGGAAACGTTTCTAGAATAAGAGATGAGACGAGTCACCTATCTCTAGCAGAAAAAGCCCGTCACCATGCGGACTGGCAACATATCAAGAAGATCAAGATAGAAGCCAATGAAGCAAGAAAGCTGGCGGCGAAAAGGAAGAGGTCTTTTGGTCCTAAAGAGAGGGCAGAAAGAAATGCCATGTACAGAGAGTCCAGGGAGCTCACTAAATGGGCCAAGGATATGGAAGCAAAATTGTTACAGACACTTATTTCCGAGTCCCAAGTTATCTGTTCTACTCTGATAGGGATAGGTCACAAATCGGTTTCTGATCTGCACTTTAGTACGCTTATTATAGATGAAGCATCACAAGCCTTAGAACCGGAATGCTGGAATGCTATGCTTAGGGCAGACCGTGTAATCCTCGCAGGAGACCATCTGCAACTGGCACCAACAGTAAAATCTGAAGAAGCAGTAAAACTTGGGCTAGCCAATACTTTACTCAATCAGCTTACAGCACAATTGCCTCATTCCTATCTGCTAAAGACTCAATACAGGATGAATGAAAAGATTCTCTCTTTTTCAAATATCCGCTTTTATGGCAATGCTTTACAGTCCAGTCCTATAGTAGCTAGCTGGACTCTAGACGAAGAGCCATTGACCTTAGTAGATACAAGCGGTTGTGGATTCTTTGAAAAACAAGATCCCAAAACCCTAAGCAGATCTAATGAAGGTGAAGGCTTTATACTAAGAGAACACTTTCTGCAATATAAAGCCACCTATAAGGAAGCCTCTATTGGCATCATAAGTCCTTATTCGCAACAAGTCAAACTCTTGCAGGAACTTATAGAAATCGA
This sequence comes from uncultured Saprospiraceae bacterium, assembly GCA_964556525.1. Lineage (GTDB taxonomy): Bacteria > Bacteroidota > Bacteroidia > Chitinophagales > Saprospiraceae > RFSX01. The sequence goes on along the minus strand of CAZKXO010000027.1, from coordinate 17,929 downwards.
CGATACTTTCCGAGAGCTAAATATTACAGTGAACAGTATAGATGGTTTTCAAGGCCAAGAGAGAGATGTGATTTATATCAGCCTAGTCAGATCTAATGACGAAGGAGAAATAGGATTTCTAGCTGATGAACGCCGACTTAATGTAGCAATGACAAGAGCAAAAAAGAAACTTGTGATTATTGGTGACATGAGCACTTTGTCACAAAAGAAATTGTTTACAGATTTGGCAGATCATATAGAAAAAGAAGGTAGCTATAGGTCTGCTTGGGAGTTTATGCAAACTTAATTTTGGGACAATAAAAAACAGCCTCAGAATTTTCTGAGACTGTTTCTTGAAGAGTGACTAGTTCTTCTACCTTAAAATATTCTATATCTTATAAAGCTAATGTTTGCTTTGATTTTTCTTTTTTTTAACGTTGCAATTATTTAACAGTTATCTGTGTAAAGTGAACCTTAGCAGCTCCATCTAATAGAAAGCCTACTTTATACTTTCCTGCTCCAAATAGATTTTTATTTATCTGAACCTTGTTAGACATAACAGGCAATTGGAATTCCAATTCTCCTTCTGAGTTAAAAATCTGAACTACAGTCATGTTTTCTGTAGTGCTAAATACTAAATTTTCTGATTCAGTATCAAACCCCGCGTCAGTAAAAATCTCTAACGACTCTACAGTGATTACTTCCACTGCTGCATTTGTAAACAACACTTCAGGAGTAGTAGATGCGTATGCACTTGTGAATGTGATGGCAAGAACTGCGATGATTGTAAGTTGATTTTTCATAATGTTCGCGTTTGTCTATATAGGACCAAAAATTTGCCTTTATCACTGCACTTTCCCTACTACAGGCGAACCAATCTTTACCTACATGTCTTCTACAAATGACACTATCACAAAATTTTTTGTCGGCTACTTTACAACTTCGCACAACCACTAAACAAAAAATACATCTGATTGTATGGTCAGATTTTGCAAAAAATCCTAAAGCAAGCCACCAGTATCCATACATTTGTTGTTTTATTATAAAGTAGTTTAAAGACCACACAGCTAGAAAAGACATATGAAAATTGCCATCGCTCAGTTAAACTATCTCATAGGAGATTTCGAAGGAAACCTTAGGAAGATAGAATCTTATACCCAAACTGCTAAGGCCCAGGGCGCTGATTTAATTATATTCGGAGAGTTGGCCACCTGTGGCTATCCTCCAAGAGATTTTCTGGAATTCAATGATTTTATCAAGAGAGCTGAGGAATGCATAGAGGCTATAATCGGGTTTTCTGATGGAATCGCTATTGCTGTGGGTTCTGTGAGTAGAAATCCAGTTGTAGAAGGGAAGGATTTGTTTAACTCGATGTACTTCATTGCTGACAGAGAAGTCCTGAGGGTACAACACAAAGCATTGTTACCTACCTATGACATCTTTGATGAGTATAGATATTTCGAACCTGCACAGGAATTTGCATGTGTCCATTATAAAGGTAAGGTGATTGCTCTTACGGTTTGTGAGGACATATGGGATGCTGGTTTGGAAAATCCACTCTACCAGTTTTGCCCGCTGGATAGGGTAGTCCATGAGAATCCTGATTTTATCATCAATGTGTCCGCATCCCCTTTCAATTTTAGCCATGCCGAAGCAAGAATAGATATCGTAAAGGCCAATGTCGATAAGTATAAGATCCCAATGTTTTATGCCAATCATGTAGGTGCTCAGACAGAAGTCATCTTTGATGGAGGATCTCTTGTGGTGTCACCAGATGGCAAAGTCCACAGAGAGATGCCCTACTTTATGGAAGCAATGGAGATGTTTGATTTGGATGAAGTAATAAAAAGTGAGAAAAAATCTGAGCAGCCTAAGGATGATATAGCTGAGATACATGATGCCATTATATGCGGTATAAGTGACTACTTCGGCAAGTTGGGATTCAAAAAAGCCATTCTGGGCTTATCGGGAGGAATAGATTCTGCTGTAACTGCTGTATTGGCCCAAAGAGCTCTGGGTAAGGAAAACGTAAGAGTATTGCTTATGCCTTCTCAGTTTTCTTCTGACCATAGCGTCAATGATGCACGAGATCTTGCAGAGAATCTAGGTATACAATATGATATTATAGCTATTAAAGATGTCTATGATGCGTTCATGGGAAAACTGGATACTCACTTCGAGGACCTACCTTTCAATGTGACCGAAGAGAATATACAAGCAAGAGTAAGAGGTACCTTACTGATGTCCTTTTCCAATAAGTTTGGTAACATTTTATTGAATACAAGTAATAAAAGTGAAATGGCTGTAGGATATGGTACCCTATATGGTGACTTAGCAGGGGGCCTTTCCGTCCTAGGAGATGTATATAAGACCGAAGTCTTTGCTTTGGCCAGATATATAAATAAGGATGAAGAAGTGATACCAGAAAATTCTATCACCAAACCACCTTCCGCAGAACTAAGACCTGATCAGAAAGATTCCGATAGCTTGCCAGATTACAGCATACTGGATAAGATACTTTATGAGTATATAGAGAAGAGAAAAGGACCTGAAGAAATAGTTGCTCTAGGTCATGATGCAGCTTTGGTAGCCAGAATTCTAAAAATGGTCAATCGTAATGAATTCAAACGATACCAAACAGCTCCAGTGCTTAGAGTCTCTACTAAGGCTTTTGGAATGGGAAGAAGATTACCAATAGTAGGGAAATATTTATCATAGTAAACAAAGTAAAATTTTCAATTAATGACATCACAACAAGTAGCAAACAAACTAGTAGAATATTGCCAAAAGGGCCAATGGGATAAAGCCCATAAAGAACTGTATTCTAAAAATGTATGGAGTGAAGAACCAGCTGGCATCACACCTAGAGTTGCCCGAGGCATGACTCAGGTAACCGCCAAAGGAAAAAACTGGGCTAAAAATGTAAAAGTTTTTGGCATGAAAGTATCAAAACCTTTAGTTGCTGGAAACTGGATTACTATGAAGATGACAATAGATTCTCAGATGAAAGGATTGCCTAGATCTAAAGATGCAGAACTCTGCTTGTATCATGTTCAGAATGGTAAGATTGTTTCTGAGCAGTTCTTCTATGATACGCCTGCATAAGAAATGAAAAGTAATAATAAAAAAAGCCTAGTCGTCTAGATTGGGCTTTTTCTTTGTAAGTTATCTTTTCATCCAACTCTTAAAGTTGGTTTGATCCATGTAGTAGGTGATTCTTATAGACAAGCTATTCTGCTGAGCAAAATCACCCAGACCAGCCAGCCCATCCAGATAAGTTAAGCTCTGATAATCCTTGGAAGGATCATTGTCAAATCCTGAGATATTGTTTTTCCAAACAACAGAAATATCACTGCCAGGAGCGAACCTCCAGTTATAAGCTAGGTCTACAGTAAAGAAGGAATTGGTAAAATCCAAATCTGCATTATAATCGGTAACTGGAAAGCTTCCATCTTCTTTTAGTTCATGAAAGCTCTGATAAGTAGCTGTGGTCCAGTCATGTCTTATTCTCAGATTAGTACCCATGTTCTCATTGAACGTATAGGATACAAAAGCTAAAGATTGGATATTCCTCAAATCGCGCTGACCTAGATATATTTCTCCATTGTTGCCATTACCTACCCAGCCTGTATCATCGTATTGTATACTATATCCCCAGTTAAGTGAGATTGTCAGTCGGTCAGAAAATCTGTACCTGGGCCCTATGCCATAATTAAATCCCCATCGGCCTTCTTCATCAAGGTTGTATATGTTTCCATTTGTCCCTACTCTGAATTTTTTTCTGTTGTCAGTGCCTACCCATATGCCTGTAGAAAACAAAGAAGGGTTGACAAGAAATCTGCTGAAGTCGACAGTTCTGGGCTCGAAATAATCACTTGCTTCGGTTCTGTAGTTGTACCACATGTTTACATTCCAGAAGTTTTTTAGTTCGGTCCAAAAGCCAAGATTAAAATAGGAACTGGTGTAGACATTTGGATCTACTAACCAAGAAGATCCAGCACCTCCCCAGAATTCTGCCCTGTTGACTTTCCAAAAAGGATCAAAGATGTTGTATCCTATTCCGAAATCAGCTTCTCTTTCATTCGCATTTCTGAGGAAACCCAAGTCATTGTGGTCATAGTCGGGGCTGGTTTCTTCATAGCTCACCCAGGCATTGAAGTTGCCAGAGATTTTGGAAGCTTCCAGTTCCAGTCTGTGCCCAGTAATGTTTTCAGCTTGGTCTACAGATTTTACAGAGTAAGCTCCCTGTCCTTCGATAGAGTAGCGTTCTTTTTTGTCCTTAAGATTGAAATCTGTAGCTACCACATTGGCGTCATAGTATTCCTTTCCTTTTCTCCAGACGTTTGAGTTGATAAGAGAAACATAAGAGTTATTAGGCAAGTTCTGGTCGAATACTATAAGGTTATAATTGGTTAGAGGTTGTGTGACAACATCCCTTTCTTCATTGGTTTCAAAATTTTGTATGATTGCTTTAGTAGAGGCTTCTACAGCATTGAAAAAACCCACACCAAGTCCTTTAGTTGTTCTTCCGGATACTTTGGTAGCATTATACAATTGCGGTACTTGCTGTTCTGAGACCAGTGCTTCGTTTTCGTTCATCTCATAGTTTCGAAAGTTGAGAGCATTTCCACCGACTCTACGTGTATAGAAAATGTCACCTTTGGAAAAGAGTTCAAGACCTTCGGTGAAGAATGGTCTTTTCTCACCTAGTTGTACCTCGAAGGGGGAGAGATTGACAACCAAGTCGTCAGATTCCACCTGCCCAAAATCAGGGACCAAGGTCATGTCTAAAGTGAAGGCATCATTGATACCATACTTTACATCCATCCCTGTACTGTAGGAATAGCCTGTACTATTGACTGGAGAGCTGTTTTGGTCATGGAAATGTGTAGCGTAAGTCGTAAGATATGGTGTGAGAGAAATTCTTACTGGTGGTTTGATGTTTGAAATATTCTTTAGGGTGCCGCTCTGGGAAAAGAGTCCATTTATCTCTGGATCTATTTCACTCCATGCCATCTGTGAGTTCAGTCTTCGTTGAATCCGTAGAAAGTTGATTGTCCACTCCTGGTCCTTTTCATTTGGAAATCTGATGGCAGCATAAGGAATTTTCATTTCGCAGGTCCAGCCTTCATCAGAGAGATTGACATCACTGAACCATACAGCATCCCAATCACTGTCTTCATTTCCATTATTTTGTTTTCTTGCATCATACTGGACACCAGTAGCAGCCACTAAGAGAAGAACGCCATCGGTGCCATTTCTGTATGTATCTAAAAGTACCATAAAAGCATCTGTGTTTCCTACATTATCTCTTAAGGTCAGTTCTGTAAGAATACTGTCCCTAGAAACTTCTTCCATTGTTGCAGCGATGTAAATTGCATCATCATCGTACAGGACTTTTACTTCTGTTTTTTGCTTTGGCTGTTGGCCGGGAATGGGTGAGAGGGTTGTGAAATCGGTTGCTAAAGGAGCATCTTTCCACACGGTTTCATCTATAAGGCCATCTATTTTTATTTCTTCAGATATTCTGGTAGCATCCAGCGTTTTTTGGCCTATAACCTGAATGCTGCTGAATAGAAAAAGAAAAAATATAGTCAGTCTCATATCGTAATGTGTTTCTTGTTCCTCTTATGATTTTGCTAGAAGTAATCCGTAGGTTTTAAGACTAATGACTCAAAGTTAGGCTTAAACAGACTGAGATGTCTATTCTTAGAAAAATCTAATGGCTATTACAAAGATGAGAACGATTTGAAAGAAAGCAATCTGAAATTAGACCAACAAGGATTTTATGGGTATGAATCGGATAGTGAATATGTCTATGTATTGGATGGGGATATAGAAGGAGCATTTTATAGGAAAAACCCTTAATAAAGGCTGCTTTAAATTTTCTATTTTTGAAATGATTCTTTTTTCATTTACAGACTTACCCTCAATATGTATAAATATCTTATTGTGCTTTCGATGGTTCTGATATCACAGTCCTACTATGGTCAGTGTTACAAGGACAGACACAATACTTCTTCGGCCTCTAATTGGATTTCCTGCGAGAAAACAGCCAGCCCCAATCCTATACGAGGCAACTCATTTTGGATTAATTATGATTTTGAAGACCTAAGAAGAGTGGAGAATCTTCACATCTGGAATATTAATCATCCTGAAATGCTTGCTGATGGGGCAAGTCAGATAGCTATAGACTATTCAGAAGATGGCATCAACTGGACTTCCTGGGGAATCTGGGAGGTAGGACAAGCCACTGCATCTGGATTTTACGAAGGGGAGGCAGGGCCTGATATGGAGGGTTTAGTCACCAGACATTTACTCCTAACAGTATTAGATAACTATGGTGGAGAATGTTATGGATTCGGAGAGATACGAATAGGACTAGACGAAAACATTGTCAGTACAACCGATCTAGAAGAAGAATTAGGTGGTTTTGAAGTCTACCCTAATCCTTCAGATGCAATTACGACCATCAAAATTCAGAGTTTGTACTCTGGAACTGCAACTATAGAACTACTAGATTTATCAGGAAGAAATATCCGCACTGATGACGTTACTCTAATAAAAGGTGTTCAGGAAATAAGGATGACGTTAGAAAATGTTATCAGTGGGCAGTATGTAGTTAGGATTGTAACTCCACAATCTGAAATCAGTACAGAACTTACAGTAACCAAAACCAAGTAACCATGAGAAACCAAAGTAAAACTGTAATTCTGCTTTGTACTCTATTTCTAGCTGTCAATCTTCCAGCGCAGATAGAATACATAGGTGCTGGCAATTCTCAGAATGTAATTGTTACGTCTAGTAGCTCTACAGATTTGCATCCAGCTGAAAACACAATCAATGCTAGTGGAATGGATGCTGATCTGATGGAGGCATCCCGTTTTCTTGCTCAAGCTGCTATCGGCTATGATAAAGACATGATAGAACATGTTGCAGTCATAGGCATGGAACAGTGGATAGAGGAACAGCAGGAAATGGACCCTATCTATATGACACCTCGCTTAGAAGAAATATGGGATGACTTATTTGGTTGGAACATAGAATATCTTACTAAGGGTTTTCAGGAAGAAAACCCAGGTGTGCCTATCACGGATGAAATATTGGAATCATTTGAAGATGATATTTTTGGGCCTTGGGCTTTGGACTTTCACTATGCTTGGTATGAGCAAACATTAACACAAGATGATTTTCTTAGAAAGAAAATGGCTTGGGCACTTAGCCAGCTTATGGTCGTCTCTTCCAATTCTGATTTGCATGATCATGCAGAAAGTCTGACAACATTCTATGATATATTACTCAGAAATGCCTTTGGGAATTATAGGGACTTATTGGAAGAAGTAACTTTGTCATCATCAATGGGTTTGTACCTCAGTCACCACAACAATCCAAGAGAGATTCCAGAGGAGAATCTGCACCCTGATGAAAATTATGCCAGAGAAATCATGCAGCTTTTTTCTATAGGCTTGTATGAACTGAATCAAGATGGAACCAGAAAAACGGATAATGAAGGAAGGTATATACCTACTTATAATAATAATGATATCAAGCAATTGGCCAGAGTCTTTACAGGGCTGGGTAGTGGAGGGATTATGGAAAACCCCTGGGTAGACGAACCATTTTTTGGAATGAGTTGGTATCTCGATGATAATCTCACTCCAATGAAAATGTATGAAGAGTGGCACGAGACTGGTAGTAAAACTATCCTCGGTGAGTTAGAGCTACCTGCAGGTCAGCCTGGCATGGTAGATATAGAAATGACTTTAGATTTTCTGTTTAACCATGATAATGTAGGGCCTTTTGTTTCGAGACAATTGATACAGAGGTTTGTAACTTCTAATCCGACACCTGCCTATATTTCCAGAGTAGCTGGTGTATTTGCAGATAATGGAACTGGAGTAAGAGGTGACCTTGGTGCAGTAGTAAGAGCAATTCTTATGGATGAAGAAGCACGTTCTTGTGACGCAATGCAAGACCCAACCAATGGCAAACTTACAGAGCCCATGTCTAGATTTCTACATTTAGGGATAGCTTTTCCCCTGGAATGTTACAAGGATACTTTGTTTGTGATTAATGGTGATACTATAAGTAGGACTAAGTGCAATGAAACCAGAGTTTGGCTCAGTGGATTTGATGAGCAAGAACTTTTTCGACAGGGACCACTTGATGCTCCATCTGTATTTAATTTTTATTTACCAGATCACCAGCCTGTAGGAGATCTCGCTCAGAATGATTTAGTTGCTCCAGAATTTAAAATACATGATGCCAGTACATCTATTAATTATATCAATAGGATTTTTGTAACGGCAATATGGAATTTCTATGGAAGCAGTTGGGATGGCGATATCAATGAAGACCTCGGGAGTCTATCTATAGTAACTGCCGAACTAGAAGAAATGATGGATGACCCTGAGTCAGTAATCAATTATCTTGACATGGTTTTCCTCAGAGGAGCAATGACCGACCGACTTCGCAACGAACTCAGACTGTATATCAATGACCAACCTGTCTGGGTAAGTGATGTGCAAAGGGTCAGAGGTTTGATATTTCTGTCTCTCATTTCTCCAGATTTTGCAATTTTAAAATAATCCCATCACCAAGAAAAGAAAAAATATGTCTAACGATATTACAAGAAGATACTTCCTCAAACAATCAAGTTGTGCGGCCATAGGTACGACTACTCTTATGTCTACCTTGGCTAATCTCAAATTTATGAATGCTGCAAGTATCAGTAACAGTGAAACTATTGCAGCTGGCGATTATAAGGCACTTGTATGTATACTCCTTTCAGGTGGTAATGACTCGTTCAATATGCTTGTGCCAATGGAGTTTGGAGAATATGGACATTATGAAAGTGCACGGACAGCAGTTGCTATTCCCAGAGATTCTCTACGTCCTCTGAATGGTACGAACTATGGTATACATCCATCTATGGCAGGTGTTCAGGAACTCTTCAATCAGAATCATCTTTCTTTTATATCTAATGTAGGCACCTTGATTTCTCCAGTAAGTAAACCTCAAGCACTAACTAACGAAAGCTTGTTGCCCTTAGGTCTCTTTTCTCACTCAGATCAGGTGCAGCAATGGCAAACCTCAGTGCCCCATGATAGGTCAAGTATAGGATGGGGTGGAAAGATTGCCGACTTAATGGAAAGTGTGAATGACAACCCTGATATCTCGATGAATATCTCTCTGGGCGGTTCTAATATTTTTCAGACCGGGAATACTGCAGTAGAGTATGCGATAGATAGAAATGAGGGTGCTGTAGGAATTATAAATTATGAAAACCCTACAAACTCTCGGTTTATGCAATTGCGGGACCGGGCCATAGACAATATCGTAGATGCAAACTACAATGATATCTTTCAAAAGACCTACATAGACGTTATAAGAAAATCCAGAGATGCGAATAAAATAGTTTCTGATAGCTTAAATCAGTCTCCGTTTTTGGATGATATCTTTTCCAATAATGACTTTTCTGCTGCGTTACAAATGGTCGCAAGAATGATATCTGTCAAAGATCAACTCGGCGCGAAGAGACAAATTTTCTTTGTAGAAGCTGGTGGTTTTGATAACCATGACGAGTTGTTAGATACACAAGCTTATCTGTTAGAAATGATTTCTAATGGCCTCAAAGAATTCAATGATGCGCTTATAAGAATAGGTGCTCATGATTGTGTCACTACTTTTACCAGTTCAGAATTTGGTAGAACCTTAACTTTCAATGGTGAAGGAACTGATCATGCTTGGGGAGGAAATGTTATGGTTATGGGTGGTCCTGTGCAAGGGGGGAATATTTTTGGTGAGTATCCTTTATTAGAATTAGGCGGTGAGTTAGAACTAAGTGAAAATGCAAACTTTAGCAATGGCATAATGATTCCTACTACTTCTGTAGATGAGTATTTTGCCGAATTGGCATTATGGTATGGTGTACAACCTAGCGAGCTCAGTACTATCTTTCCTAATATTGGCAATTTTTACAATTCCAGTTCTAGTGTTAAGCCTATTGGCTTCCTTGTTTAAAACAAGACTTTTAGATTCTTTCCGATATCAGTTTTAGAGAATAGAGAAAGATGATTAGGGAAGTACTGATGACGATATACTTCTTGTTAATTGATAGCAATTCGGCAAGAAAATAGTTTATCAGTAGTACCACTATAACCACAGCTACTTGTGCAAGTTCTACTCCTATATTAAAGCCGAGTAAAGGCAGCGTTATAGAGTCTTTTCCCAATATGGCTCTGAAGAATCCTGCAAAACCAAATCCATGGATCAATCCAAAAACAAGAGCTGAAAAATATCGCAATTTTAGATCGCCGGAATAAATTGGCTTAGCAATATTGTATATGGCTGTAATTGCAATAGAAGCTGCAATTAATATTTCTATCTGGTTGCTGGGAATGCTGACTACGTTCAGTGAGGATAAAGCAAGAGTTATGGAATGACCCAAGGTAAACGCTGTTGCCATTATAATAACCGCTTTCCAGTCCTTGATGGAAAATAAAATAACCAGTGAAATTAGAAATAACACATGATCCGCACCATTAGGATCCAAGATATGTGTCAGTCCCAATTTTAGATATTCACCAAACATATAATTCTGTTATATCCCAAATATCTAAATTCCTTGAATAATGCAATTGATTAATTTGAGAACAACTCTTCCAGATAAAAATCTCTGCTATTGGCATTGTAGACGATGTTACAACCACTAGTCCCACTATTCATCAGGCTGACACATCGTCCAGTATTATCTTCATCTTCTAAGTGTCCCCTTTCCAAGACACAATGACCTAGCTCATGAAAGATGAGCATTTCTCTTTCAAATGGAGAAGATCTGGTCCAGAACGGAAGGTCTACTGTAATATGAGCTATGTTTTCTCCAGATCGGCAGGTGCCAGCTATTCTGCCACCAGCAATATTTTCTATTTCCCCAGTAATCTCCAAGGCTACCAAATTCAAGTCTAAACCATGATTTGCTGCAGCTATTTCAAACTCCTCAAAGAGCGGCCATAACCTTTCGTCAACATTTGGAAATCTGTCATCAGCGGTGCTGTCTTCAGAGCAAGCTGAAAACACCACAAATGAAAATAGCAGAAGGACAGAAAGTATTTTAATTCTATAGCTCATAACGTCAGTATCTATTTCTAAAATAAAGAAATATTTATCCCAAAGCATAATTCTGTACATTAAACGATTCTGGATTAGATATGTTTTTTATCTACTCAGTCCACTTACACTAGTGCTTGGTCACGACAGAGATATGAGCTGCAGCATGTTATTTATAGTTCTAAAAATAGTTCGTCTAAGTAGAAGGTCCGATTAGCTTGATTGTACAAGAGCCTGCAGTTTGTGGTGCCGCTATTCATCACACTTAGGCAGACACCATTGGCATTATCAGTTTCGGTATGACCTCTGCCTAAGACACAGTGACCAAGTTCGTGAAAGACAACCATTTCTCTGAGTAGATTAGAAGACCTATTCCAAAATGGAAGGTCTACTGTTACATGAGTAAGGTGCGCTCCATACTGACAAGTTCCTGCAACACCATCTTCAGTTATATTTTCGATGGAACCTGTTATTTCTAAATCTATTAAGTCTAGGTCTATTCCTCTAAGAGCTGCTTCATTTTCGAAGTCTTCGAAGTAGGTCCATAGTCTTTCATCTACATCAGTAAACTGTTGTTCTTCCATAAGTTCGGTTTCTGGATTTTGTGAAGAAATCTCGAAAAACTCTGTGGTGCATGAGTTAAATAGTAAAATTGGAACTAGTGCGATAAGGAAAAATTGCTTGCTCGTCATAGAATTAGTATTTGCTGGTTTGTAAATATTAATTGTAGACTTCGAGCTTATAGGCGGAGATTTTATTTATAACAGACTTGGAATCGTATTTGTTTTATCAGGCTTCATGGTAAGGTGTTAAATCTTTCATATAACCTATGAAGAAAATTATAAAAGCAGTCAAATGTGTCAAAGTAGCTCCTAGTGGATAAGGAATGGCCCCAGATACAGACCCGTAAGTCATCATAGCAACTGCGCCATGGAAAAACATCAATGCTAAGTAGATTAATTTGACAATCCTCACTTTTGAAAAATGTGCATAAAGCACCAAGCTTATGATGCCAAGTACCAAAGCGCTAAGACCATATAGTTTTATCAGGTAATCTGGTCCTCCAGTGTAGATAAACTGTGGCATAAAGTAACATGCTGATGCTCCCAGTATTTCTAAGATCCCACTTAGCAATAAAGCCCATCTCATAATTGTATTTCTTTATTTATGTTTTGGACGAAGTTATCTAATCTTTTTATGCTTACAGCATTTAGACTTCTGTCAGAACTGAATGCATGGATGCCTCCTATATAAGACATACCCAGATACTTTGCAGTAAGTGTAAGTGGGTCATAAAAAGAACTAGGGACATCATCGTTTTTGCTGACGCTGAGTGCTGCAAGACTTTTGCCTCTTAACTCCTCACGTAATTCTCGATGTATCTCCAATAAATCTGTAAGTCTATCCAAGAAGACCTTGGTCCTTCCACTAAGGCTATACCAGTAAACTGGTGAAGCGATTATCCAAATATGGTAAGATCTTAATATATGGATAAGTTTTAAGAAGTCGTCACCAGAATTTAGGTGATTGTAATCATAATGTGATATATCATAATCTCTGAGATGGAAAGTTTCCAGTGAGATGCGTCTAGATAGTTGTTGTGAAAAAAAGTTGGTGTCTCCATCTTTGCGCGCACTTCCTTGGAGTAAGGCGATCTTTGATTTCATATCAAAACAAAGATAGGAGTAAATCCTATAGAGTAACAGTCAGGAATTAATGATAATAAAAAGTGACCGTGAATTTCTTTTCTACAAGAAAGGATTAAACCAACTACTACTGAATATTATAAATTCTTGTAAAATTGAATTACACGATCACTCATTTCGGCCTGGTCTGGCCTTAATCTAACTAACGAATCAAACGCTATAAAAAAACTTACTTATCTTCTTTGAGTGCAAGTCGATTGATATACTCCACAGTAGCCACAAAGTTGTCTTTGTCTGTTGCTGGCATTTCTTCTCCTGTGTTGTTCGACTCTTGCTTAGTGTTTTCGTTATGTCTCAGAGAGGCATACTTAAAGTTTTTCTCAGGTGTATGTCCATACTCCTTGAGATGATCATTAATCTTTTGATTAACTATTTTTTCAATGTGTTCACCCTTGAGTACAACCTTGGTAGGCTGACCATTTATCAGAATAATGCTCTGAGAGAACGTCGTCTGAGATAACAGAGAGAACATGGCTATCATAGCCAGGGAAATTAATTCTTTCATGGGTTATAATTTTAAATAGTTAGTAAAACGGGGATAACTATTGTTGGGTATAGAACGCTTATTACGATCTAAATGTGACAAATTCTTAGTATAAATATAGTTCGAATGCTGTAACCTGTTCGTTATCAGCGTAATATGTCGGTAAAATCCGTGTATACCCTAGGGTAGAACTAGATGTTTACTTGTACTGAGCTTTGACTAACTCAGGGAAAGTCTTGACGACTTTAATAACCTTAGGTCTTGAAACTTTCGCCACATAACCTTGATTGGGATTGAGTTCATAGTAATTCTGGTGGTATCCTTCTGCTACCCAGAACTCCTTATATTTTGCTACTTCAGTGACAATCTTGCCGGGAAGTTTGTCAGAGCTATTTAGAGCCTTGATTTTAGAATCTATAATATCATGTTCTTGATCAGTCTGAAAGTACAAAGCTGATCTATACTCTTCTCCTACATCTGGACCTTGTCTATTGAGAGTAGTAGGGTCATGCGCAACAAAAAAGACATCCAATAGCTTTTCGTAGCTGATGACTTTCGCATCATAGTATATGAAGATAGCTTCAGCATGCCCAGTATTTCCTGCTCCTACACCAGAGTAAGTAGGATAGTCTTTATGACCTCCTGAGTAACCACTGATTACATCCACTACACCATTTATTCTTTCAAATGCAGCTTCTGTGCACCAAAAACAGCCACCTGCAAAAATAGCTTGACTATAGCCGCCTAGGTTGTGCTTCTCTGTATAATCCCCTACTGGATAAGTTGTTTTATTGCTAGCAGGAATGGGAGAAGTTTGCTCCTTCTTATCCATCATGCTTGTGTCTGATGATGATTCTTGCTGAACCTTGCAAGATTGTGAAAAGATAAGTGAAAGGGTGAATACTAGACTTGTAACTATTTGCATGACTAAAATTTTAATATTTAAACTACCTGATAAATTTATTTTCGTTCAGATAAGCTATGTATACAAACAAATGCGGACATACTTGTTCGTATGGCTCCATATTTTAACCTATTATTAAGACCAATAAATTTGCAAGCTTTTTTGCTACTTTCTTTATTTGCAACTGCTTAAGATTCCATTCTGACACAGTATTTACTAACGTCATAACATTAAAATGAAAATTCGATTTACAATTTTTATGGCATTGTTTTGTAGCCTGTCCTTGCTTGGACAAGGAAATCAAAAGGTCTATAAAGCTAAGATAACAACTACTTTTGGAGACATCGTTGTACAGCTGTACAACGATACGCCTATTCATAGAGATAATTTTATTAAGAATGTGGAGAATGAGTGGTACAATGGAACTTTGTTTCATAGAGTGATGCCAGCATTTATGGCACAAGGAGGTGATCCTAATTCTATAGATGCAGCCAACGACCAAGTTCTCGGAGCAGATAGATGTGTAAAGTTGCCAGCTGAAATAAAATCACATTATTTCCACAAGAAAGGCGCACTAGCAGCAGCAAGATTGCCAGATGGTTCTAACCCAAATCGTGAGTCTAGTGGCTGTCAGTTTTTTGTTGTCCAAGGTTTTAAGTACAATGATGCACAGCTAGAAGCAATGGAAACTGAATTTTTTAAGTTCTCTGATATTGCTAAGGCATACTATAAAACTGTAGGTGGTGCACCATATCTAGATACTCAGTACACGATTTTTGGAGAAGTTGTAGAGGGTATGGAGATAATAGACCTGATTTGTGCTATGCCAACAGGAAAGTTTGTGACCAATCGTCCTAACACAGATATTATGATGAAAATAGAAATGATAGATTAGAAGGACATAGAAATAAAATAAAAAGGGGCTGATTTATATCAACCCCTTTTTTTGTCTAGATTTTTACGAATTTCTCGATGTAATTCGTTCCGTCTTTGTCTTCCACAATTATCAGATAGGTTTGTCCTGGCGATAGATCACTAATATCTAAACTGCCGTTGTAGTCTTTCTGATCAAAGTGGAATGCTTTTACTACCTGACCTAAGGCTGTAATTATTTTTGCATTTCTTATAGCACCATTTTTACTTTCTCCCAGTGAAATAAATAATTCATTGTAAGCCGGGTTAGGGTAGACTCTAAGTGACCCAGTACTTTCTCCTTCACGTGTAAGTACTAATGTTTCTTGCTGTGTATTTTGTATCAAGGCTGATGATGAACTACCGCAAGTTTCTATTAATACATCATCTAAATAGATTCTGTCACTATTTGTGGAAGCATCACATCTTATCCTAAATACTGTTATAGAAGATAATAGTGTCTCAGGTATATTTACAGTAACATATTGTCTTACATTGTTTGTCATTTCTATGCCCGAGTTCCATTCCTCTACTATTGAAAAACTGACACCACCATCAGAAGATACTTCTAAGAAGAAATCTTCATTTGCTTCCATAGAATTAGGAATAAAAGAGAACGAAATGTCCACGCCTATGTATGGACTCATGTCTAGAATGTCACTAAATATAGAGGACCCCACGCCTGAGTTATCTCTTATTCTAACTGCTGTTGTTCCAGAATTCGCATAATTTGAAAATATGCTATTTCTACTACAGTCACTACCTCCATCATTCCAAATACCATAACTGCTTTCAAAATCATTGAAATCAAATTCTTGGCAATCAGAACAACCATCATCATTTGGAATACAACTATTGTTGTCATCAGGATCTTCACTTGCGCAGAATCCATCATTGTCACTGTCTACAAAAACGCCTCCAGAGCAACCACATTCTGTATCATAAGTCTCACCTACAGTACAGTTGTCATTGTCATCGCAGGTTGTACCTATGAGATTGTCATCAAAGTTTGGACATTGATCTAATTCATCACATACTCCATCGTTATCTGCATCATTGATGATAGTACCGCCGTTGCAACCACATAGAGAGTCATAAGTCTCACCTACAGTACAAGGATTGCCGTCATCACAACTTGTGCCTGGTACGCAATCGTTATCACACGACAAGTCACCATTGGTATCTTCAAACATGGTAACATTTCTAAAGAAGGAGTTCCCTTCTACTTTATTGTCATCATCTGCAGTAAGAACTAGATACTGATAGTTTCCTGTAAATAAATTGCCTAAGGCAATAGAGAATGTTTGCCACTCACCTATGTTAGTATATGTTCCTACAGAATGGTTGCCATTGAAACCTTGATTTCCAAATATTACCAATCTGTGTATAGGAGACAATTCCAGGTTGTCGTCGAAAGACACTTCATGTATCTCTCCTTCTATTGTACTCTTGAAGTCAAAAGTTATAACAGTATTAGTTGTAACTTTATAACTGATATCTATAGCTTTCCACGAGTTCTTTTCTATAAAAAGAGTCTTCCCATCATCTTGGATTTCAAAGTTTCCTAAATCTTGAGTTTGGTCATATCCCAATACAGGATTTTCTAAGAAATTAATTGCTTGGCAACTAAGCTCGCAACCATCTGGAATTCCATTGTTATTGATGTCCAAATTGTCATCATATCCCGCGCAATCATCTAGGGCATCGCATATACCATCTTCATCTTGATCTGCAAAAATACCTCCTGAGCATCCACAATTGGTATCGTATGTTTCACCAGTTGTACATTCATTTCCATCTTCACATGAAGTCCCTATCAAGTTATCATCAAAGTTAGGGCAGATATCGTTGGCGTCACAAACGCCATCATTGTCTGCATCCATTGTAGGGGTGCCAGCACAATCACAATTGGTTGTATAAATATCATTCATTGTGCAATCATCATTGTCATCACAAGTAGTACCTATAAGACTATTATCTAATGTGGAACAAATATCCAATGCATCACAGATGCCATCTTCATCTGTGTCTGCCGATATACCTCCTGAGCATCCGCAATTGCTGTCGTAAGTTTCACCAGTTGTACATGTATCTCCGTCATCACAAGCAGTCCCAATAAGTGAATCATCCAAGTTAGGACAGCTGTCTTCTGCATCACAAAGACCATCTCCATCTGAATCTGCGATAGGTGTTCCTGAGCAATTACAAGTAGTGTCAATGACATCATCAGTGGTGCAAGGATTATTGTCATTACAAGGTGTTCCTACAGTGCAATTTCCATTATTTATTACTAAAGTATAATCTTCTACTTCTCCATAAGTAAAATTACCACAAAGAGGTGGTGGAGAATTGTACTGCATCGCAATTCTCATAAGGAATGATCCATTATGTCCTGCAGGTATAGTTATAGCGTTTGTTTCTGTTGTGTTGCTAGAGAACCTCAATATTACCTCTTCCACGCCATTGAAATTACCATTGCCATCCAAGTCGATTGCTACAGCCCAGTATTCGTTGTAAGGTTGTATTTCAAAACCAGGCGTCAAAGTAATATTATATGTTTCTCCACCTCTTACATTAGCAGCTAGCGCAGTAAAGTTGCCATAACCTGAATTGTTTCCACTTACATTATTAATGTTCTCAATCTTTACAACATCTATATATTCATAGGTTGTGTTTGTTGCCGTAGATGTACAAGTCTGAACCGAGTTGCAAGAATTAGATACATCATTAGGACATTCGTCCGATGCATCACAGATGCCATCATTGTCTGCATCTTGTATAGTTCCTCCAGAGCAACCACAAGTGGAATCATAAGTTTCGCCAGTAGTACAAGCA
>CAZKXO010000026.1:0-20732 GCA_964556525.1 uncultured Saprospiraceae bacterium | reverse complement strand
GAAGTAAGTTCTACTAAGATTTACATTGAAGGCATTACAGTACAAGTTTGAATTATATACTTTCTTTATTGCTTAGAACGATCTGATTATTTTATTGAAGCTTTCCCCAGTAAGTGAAGCGCCACCTACCAATCCACCATCTACATCTTTTTTGCTAAATAGCTCTTTGGCATTTTTTGGCTTCACACTACCTCCATATAATATGCTGATTCCTATTGCAGCTTTTTTAGTATAGTTCTTTGCAATGAGAGATCTGATATGCTTATGCATTTCTTGTGCCTGAGCAGGTGAGGCAGTTACTCCAGTTCCTATTGCCCATATTGGCTCATAGGCAATAATTATCTTTTCTAGTTCAGTAATGTTTAGGTGGAATAAACTTTCTTTCAGTTGTTTTTCCACGTAGCTCTTATGCTTTTTCGCTTTACGTATATTTAATGGCTCACCACAGCAAAATATAACTGTAAAGTCATTTTTTACAAGGGTATCTACCTTGGCTTTGAGCAACTTATTGGATTCTTTGAAATATTGTCTCCTTTCTGAATGTCCAACAACAACGCAGTTAATCCCTATGGAACTCAGCATTTTATGGCTGGTCTCACCAGTGAAGGCACCTTTATCAGCTGAGTGCACATTCTGTGCTGCTACTTGAACTTTAGAATTGGAGCCTGCCAGAGTTCCTATATCGCTGAGATAAGGGGTAGGACAAGCCAATATTACCTTTACACCTTTAGGGATCTTTTTAGAACAGACGTCATAAGTTAATTGTCTAGCTTCAGCGCTAGAAAGATTCATTTTCCAATTTCCTGCTGCTATTTTTTGTCGCATATGCTGAGATGTTTTGAAGAATTAGTAATTATGCATTAGAGATTACTCGCGCAATAATACTACTTACATCTACTAATTAATAGTGTGAAAAAACCAAAGCCGTACATACATCGAGATATCAGCTGGCTGTCTTTCAATTATAGGGTACTACAAGAGGCTAAAGATCCCAATGTACCTTTATATGAACGGATTAAGTTTTTGGCGATTTACTCGTCCAATCTTGGAGAATTTTATCGTGTTCGTGTATCAAATCACAAGAACCTAATCAGAGCCGGAAAAAAGACGTTTAAAGACGTAGAGTTTCAGCCTAAGCAGATAGTCAAGCACATTATTAAGATTGTCACGAAGCAGCAAGAAGAATTTAGTAAAGTCTTCGAGAAGCAAATCTTACCAGAACTAGAAAAAGAAGGCATCAGTATAGTAAGAGAGAGAGATCTGACTTCAAAGCAACTGGATTATGTGATAGCTTACTTTAACGATCACCTTATTCCACATGTACAACCCATGCTACTCAAGGGAGATATGGTGAAACCATTTCTTCAAAATGGAGCTCTGTACTTAGGTGTATACATGAGAAGTCACCAATATAAAGACAATGAGAAGTACTATGCTATAGTAACTATACCTTCAGAAATCCAGGATCGATTCATTGAAATTCCAACGGAAGAGGGCGAAAACAAAAGAATCATAATCCTTGATGATATAATAAGAATCATCATCTCTAATATCTTTCCTGGCTTCGAGATAATAGATAGTTATTCGATCAAGTTATCAAGAGATGCGGAATTATATATAGACGATGAGTACCAAGGAGACTTTTTGGAGAAGATAAAAAAGAGTCTACAGAAAAGAGATAAAGGCCCGGCAGCAAGACTGGTCTACGACAGAATTATGCCCACACATTTTTTGGAATACCTACAAGAGGTTTTTGAGATAAAGGATATGGATCTACTCCCAGAAGGCAGATATCATAACAACTTCGATTTCATGAAGTTTCCAAGTTTTGGTAATCAAAAACTCAAAAATGTAAAGCTACCTCCGATAAAGTATACACAACTCTCGGAGTTTAAAAGTTTCTTCAAGCAAATTTCTAAACGTGATCATCTACTTTATTTCCCATATCACAGTTATGAAACAGTCATAAGATTCTTTGAGATAGCTGCAGAAGATGAATTTGTTACTGACATCAAAATCCTACAATACAGAGTTGCAAAGAACTCCAGAATCATGGATGCAATTATCAAGGCTGTAAAGAATGGCAAAGACGTTACAGCATTTATAGAAGTAAAGGCCAGATTTGATGAAGAAGCAAACCTATCTTGGGGCGAAAAACTTGAGAGCAAAGGTGTAAAAGTCATATATAGTATTCCTGGACTCAAAGTACATGCGAAGCTAGCCTTAGTAAGACGTGTCGTCAAAGGAAATGAGGAACATTACTCATATCTGAGTACCGGAAATTTTCATGAAGACACCGCCAAGTTATACACAGACTTCGGCATACTGACCTGTGACCCTAAACTTATTAATGAAATCAAGCTGATCTTTAATTTAGTCGAAACTAGGGAACAACCTACCCAAAAGTTGAAACATCTAGGAGTAGGAGCCGTGAATCTCAAGGAAAAATTAATAGAGTTGATCAATAAAGAAATCTCTTTGGCAAATCAGGGCAAAAAGGCTGCAATTACTCTCAAGATGAATAGTCTGCAAGATCGAGAAATGATAGACTTATTGTACAAAGCAAGTCAAGCAGGTGTGGTCATCAAAATGATAGTCAGAGGTATCTGTTCTTTGGTACCTAACATAAAAGGCATCAGCGAAAACATCTCTGTTGTAAGTATCATAGATAGATTTTTAGAACATGCTCGGGTCTACATGTTCTGGAATAATGGTAAAGAGAAAATATATATGGCCTCTGCAGATTGGATGGTACGTAATCTTCACCACCGAATAGAATGTATGTTTCCTATCTATGATGAACAAAATAGAAAGATGGTAAAGGATATCATCGACATTCAGTTAGCCGATAATGTTAAGGCTAGGGTGCTAGATGATAAAAATCTCAACAAATACAAGTCTAAGAAAGGGGTATCTGTCCGATCCCAATATGATACTTATTATTATATAAAAAATCTTCATGTTTAACTCTTGAAAATGTCCAATTTTCAGACCTTTGCTATCAAATTTGATTTCATGGATATTGATATAGAAAGAGAGATTAAAGAAAAACTCTCCAACTGGAAATCAATTATAGAAGAATACCAGGTTCCAAGTAGTAAGAAAGCCATTATACAATTGCTGAATACCTTTTTACCCTTCATTTTACTTTGGGTATTGATGTATATAAGTTATAGTTACTCAAAATGGCTAACAATAGGTCTAGCCTTCGTCAATGCCTTTTTCCTTGTTAGAATATTCATAATTCAGCATGACTGTGGGCATCAATCCTTTACTGCATCTAAAAGACTAAACAATGTTATAGGTACTTTTTGTAGCCTATTCAGTTCTATTCCTTATAAGTACTGGGCTAAAATACACAATCACCACCATGGCCATACTGGGCAATTAGAAGAAAGAGATATAGGTGACATAAACTTCCTTACCGTCCAGGAATTCAAAAATAGAGGGAAGTGGGGAAGATTTAGATATAGGTTATTTAGACATCCGCTTACTCTATTCGTCATCGTACCTATAGTTTATTTCACTGTATCTAATAGGATTCCTAAGATTAAGGACTTCAAAGGAATGGTAGCTCGTATCAAGTGGTCGCAATTCAAGAATAATATACTTATAGTTTTTACCTACTGCCTGCTTGGGTATTTCTTAGGCTGGAAACCTTTCTTCTTTTCCCAGCTTTCTATAGTTTTTATCTTTTCTATAATAGCATTTTGGTTTTTCTACATACAGCATACTCATGAAACGACTTACCACAATTGGAAAGAAAATTGGGATTTTCTTATTGCCTCTATTCGTGGGGCATCTTACTACAAATTGCCAAAGTTGTTTCAGTGGCTGACTGGAAATATAGGATTTCACCATGTACACCACTTAAGCAGTAGAATTCCTAACTACAATCTTGAAAAATGTGTGAAAGACAACCCTATTCTCAATAGATACACCAATATCATCACTTTTAAAGAGAGTTTAAAGTCAATGCATGCCAAACTATGGGATGAGCAAAGAAAGCGGCTTATAAGCTTTAAAGAGTTTTATTATCTAGAAAGACTTGGGGTAATAGGATAAGAAAGGCAATTTTTTGTCAGATTTTAACATTATTGAGACATACTCTAAATATTGGTCTTGGTGTTTTTATATTTGCATCACAAAAAATAGAAGACGGCCATCCCAAAACCTTTCTATTCATTTATAATCATGCTTTTAAAGTATGATTTCAATATTTCCGCGTTATCTATGCGTGGTGTAAAGATTTCAAGTAATTGTAGTCTATCTCTGTTTCTGAAGACTTTATTCAATGCATCTGTTACCTTTTCAGCTCTTTCTACAGAGGTGTAACTAATTCCGTACATCTCACAAATATTCTTAGCTTTCAGATTATGAGGTGCCTCAAAAACACTTTCTAACTGACCTGTAGTAGCAGGGCCAGGAATGTATCTGAAGATACCTCCTCCTTTATTATTTATAAGGATGATAGTAAGATTATGAGGTGTTTCTTGTAACCAAAAGGCGTTGGAATCATAGAAAAAAGATAGATCTCCAGTTATCAATACCGAATCTTGGTCATTTGCCTGACTAGCAAAACCCAGAGCGGTGGATGTACTTCCATCGATTCCACTTACTCCCCTATTGGAATAATATCGAAGGTCTTTCCTGCCTTCGAACAATTGGGCATATCTTATGGGAGTGCTATTGGCCAAGTGCAAGTCGATTCCATTTGGCATTAGGTCAAAGAGCAATTCAAAGACTTTCAGATCTGAATAAGGACAACTATCTAGGAACTCCTTATGCTTCTTATTAGTAGACCTTTGGAGTAGCTCCCAACTTTCCTGAAAAGATAAAGAATTGGCATTGGGATTAGCTGCAAGCATTTTGATAGCAGCAGTGGAATGGGAAAGGTGTTTTGGATTTGCCAAATACGTATCTTGAAGTGTCCCCTCACCTATGAACCAATGCTTAGAAGGTTTATTGTGCAGAAAGAATTGCTTTATTTTTTTTGACACAATAGGTCCTCCTATACTAATTAAAATATCAGCACTATAACTTGATGGCTCTTCAGACATACTATGAAGGACTCTATCTAGACAGGCGATATCATTTTCACATTTTATATTAGAAGTCTTTTCTGTAAGAAGAACAATGTCTTTCCTCTCAGATAATTCGGCCAACAGTTGACCAGTATGAGAATCGGGTGGCATCAATCCTGCTATTACTATTTTCTTCTTAGCCTGAAGCCAGTCCTTTTTGAGTTGCTCCTGCAAATTAGACTCAGATATTGTATGTACTTTCTTAGTAGTACTAAGTTCTATTAAAGGTCGTTCATAGTCGATTTGGTCATAGAGTGGTTCATGAAATGGGATATTGATATGCACAGGTCCAAGGGGCAGTTTCAAGGCAAAATCTATTGCCGAACTTATGATATTGTCATTTATCTGTAAATCCTCAGGACTAGCTGCTTCCTCTATCCAAGAGTAACTTTCTTTAATATAATTCTGATAGACTTTTTTCTGTCTCATAGACTGACCTATACCTTGATCTATCCACTGAGATGGTCTATCTGCTGTAAGTACTAATAAAGGTATATGCTGATAATAGGCTTCTACTATAGCAGGAGCATAATTTAATACTGCACTGCCTGAAGTACAGCAAATGATAGTAGGTTTTCCAGTGGCTAGGCCTTGACCCATCGCAAAGAAAGCTGCACATCTTTCATCTGGAATGGTTTTGATATCAAATTTTTTTGCAGCATGGAAAGCTATAATCAAGGGTGCATTTCGTGAGCCAGGAGAAAAGATGACATTTTTAATCCCTTTCTGGTAGCAAATCTCGACAAGACGATTTATACTTTCTTTATTGGTTGTCTTCATTTAACTTCTATCTTGCCAGATGCAATTGCTAAGGGTACTAATAAAGTATCAGCCTTCATTTCAGTTTCTTGCCATTCACTTTCCAATTCGGAATCACTGACTATTCCGCCACCTGTATATATCGCAATCCCATTTTTATACACTTCCATACATCTAATATTGGCAAAAAGTGAGAACTCTGAAGGGCCTTGTATGGGACCTAAAAAGCCACAATAATAGCCTCGATTGTATGTCTCTATTTTAGGAATTTTAGCAATAGCTTGATTTACTGGGAAACCACTCAAAGCAGGACTGGGATGAATTAAATCTATCACACTTTCAAGCGAAGTAGACTGAGATTGAATAGAAATATCAGAGCATATATGAGATACGTTTCCTGCTGCTAAGGTATAATTCTCTGATATCACATGATCAATGTCATTAGCTGATAACGTATCTTTGTAGTGTTCTTTCACAAAGGCATGTTCTAAGCGATCCTTCTCAGGCCACGATTGGGTCTTACACAGTATGTCATTCTTTCTTGTTCCAGCGATAGCTCTGGATTGGAAGCTACCTCGACCTCCCTCTAATAACAATTCAGGAGAGGCACCTATCCAGGTGCAGTAACCCGGGATATGAAGTAAATAAGTAAAGGCTGAAATCTGATTGTTTTTTATACTAATAAAGAGATCATAAAGATTGTCAGTATCTATACTGGTTACTTTTATTTTGGAAAGGACAATTTTACTTAATAGCCTTTGTTCAATTAGTTTCTTAGCAGCTAAGAACGCTTGTCTATACTCTTCCTTTGTTGTAGATACCTTAGTAAGATCAGCAATAGTCTTAGCTCTAAATTTTCTTCCAGACGCTTTGCTGGAAATCTTAAAAAGTAGGCTGGGTTCATGTGTTCTATTAAATGGACAGAAAACAAAATCATAATCGGATAGCATTACATCAGCTTTTGCCTCTACAATATTTGAAATACTTGCAAGGAGGAACTCCGAGGTTCCTGGAAGACTGTAAGCCAGAATGGTGTTTGTTATCGTTTCTTTGTCAAATGCCATTTCTAATAAAGTAACAACTGCTTCGTCTAAAGGTTTCTGAGCTTTTCAAATGTTTTTGTTCTTTGAATCTTTCCATTTTCTGTCCTCAGAAAAGAAGCTGCAAAGTATACTTTTTTTGGGCGCTCATACTTTTCTAGTGTAGAATTTAATAGAACCCGCAGTGAGACTTCATCTGCTATAGCTTCTGTCTCAATTACAACAACAACTCGTTCTCCTAGCAACTCATCAGGCTCTGAAGTTATGAAAAAAGGAGTATCAAGGTGATCTGAAAGCTTGGATTCGATTTGTTCGGGAAAAAGCTTAATGCCACCAGAGTTTATAACATTATCGTATCTACCAAGCCATCTAAAGGATTGCTTATCTTTCAAGACTACAAGGTCATTAGTAGTAACAGTATCAAAATAATGTGACTGGATCTGTAATCGGCTTTCAGAATCTACAGCCAATTCTACTCCTGGCAATGAGTGATAAATTGCAGCTGTATTTGTACCACTCAGTTTCCTAAGTGCTATATGTGTAATTGTCTCAGTCATACCGAATCCATGGTATACCTCTGTTTCTATCTCCGATACTTTACGCAATGTATTAGAAGTGATAGGGCCGCCTCCCAAGAGTATTTTAGTCACTCGGTTAAGATCCATTACTGAACTGTAAGAGAACTGATGAGGTGTCATTGGAATAAAATCATATGCTTCATTGATACCTGCAAGCGGAGATGAATTTGGATTCCTGACAGTCAGATCCATTTCGCTTATGATACTTCTTACCACCATCATCTTGCCTGCAATAAATCTTATTGGTAGACTAAGCAGTGCTGTTTGGAAAGGTAAAAATTGGAAATATGCTGCTGTGTTCTTAGCACTAGCCAGCATAGCAGTTTTCTTTAGATGAATGACTTTGGGATTTCCAGTAGAGCCGGAGGTTTTGACACAAATATGCTCATCCTCACTGTACCATGCTTCTAAAAATTCGTATAAATCCAAGGCTTGAGACTGATCTGCGTCAAGCTCTTTTAATCGTGCATATTCTTCGAAAGCAATTCTATTTCCATCAACAATAAGTGCCATTAGAAATTTATAGTTTGCCAAGCTCTAGTGCCATAATGCAACTTACCCTCTTTAATGAATAAGGGTGACTCTATATTGTTTGTAAATAATTGTCCTGTTCCTAATCCTTGATACATAGTATTTCCAAGTGTGGAAGTCCATTGAGCAATGGCATTAAGTCCGATATTAGCTTCTAAGGCAGAAGTAACCCACCAACCTATTTCATATTTTTTAGCTAGGGATATCCATTCTTCAGAGCTGGTTATACCTCCAAGCAGACTTGGCTTCAAAATGATATACTGAGGATTAATGTCTTTTATTAGTTGCTCTTTGTGTTTTGCCATCTCTATGCCTATTAATTCTTCATCCAAGGCAATGGGCAAAGGAGAAGTATCACAAAGCTCTGCCATCTTTTCGAATTGTTTTGGCATGATAGGTTGTTCTATAGAATGCAGTTGGTAATCACTTAGTTGCTTTAGTTTTTCTATTGCTTCCACATTTTTAAAACCCCCATTTGCATCCACTCTTATTTCAAGGTCATCTTTGGAAAATTGCTTTCGAATATAGGCCAATATACTTAGTTCATCTTCAAAGTCTATAGCAGCAATTTTTATCTTTATACATCTATAACCATTATTGAGTAGTTTATTGATTTGTTGGAACATAAAATCTTTACTACCCATCCAGACCAATCCATTTATGGGGATCCCAACATTTCTTGTAAAACTAGAATCAAACAGATTTTTTGTGCCCCCTTTAGACAAATCTATCACAGCTGTCTCATAGGCAAATTTCATTGCTGGAAGACCATCGAATATAGGATCAGCTATGGAAACTTGACTACCTTTATTAATTGCTATAAGAAGCTTTTTGATCTCGGAATCTAAGTCTTTGTTTAGGTCAGGACTAAGTTTGGTTATAGTAGAGCACTCTCCTATTCCAGAGTTTCCATTTTCATCAGTAAGTTTAAGAAACCAGCTATCCTTAGTCTTGAGTATACCACGTGAGGTGCCACTCGCTTGCTTGAAAGTTAGGCGGTGATATAGATATTCTGCTTTCATAAGGCCGAAATGAACTGCTAAAGAATTTGTTCAAAAACAAAAAGGCTTGATGATGAGATCAAGCCTTTTTGAATTATGCATCTAAGATGAGCAACAAATTATTTTACTTCGAATTTACTATCATCTATCTCACCGTTTACTACTATATTTTTAAGCATCATAGTAAATGGCTGTGGAGTTGCACCTGTAGTCTTTATAGAATGTGGTATCATTAATCCGTCTACCTCCTTGTACTCACCAAACTCTTGACTGACAGTTATTACTTGGCCAGGTGCCATTTCGCTTGTTTCCATTTCCTTTAGCAGCAAACCATTCTTGATACTATAAAACTCAGTTGATTCTTTTCCAGAAGGAGCTTTGACACTGAGTTTATAGCAAGACTCACCAGCTGCTTGATCAATGCCTTTCAACTCTAGCATATAGTCTCCGCTGAGATATTTACTATGACTCAACATAGCAGCAGATGCTTTAGCTTCTTCCAATTTAGGGCCGTCTGTAAAAGTCTGTGCATTCCCCATTGCAGATTCTTTAAGAGTAGTTCCATCGAATACTTGTTCCTGAAAAGTCATAGCATCTGTACCAACTTTTAATGCCATCATGCCTGGGGCTTTTTTGAATATCTCTACCTTGGCGTCCATGCCCATCATATTCATACTATATTCCATCTGCATGGTCTTAAGTGCATTCCATTTGTCTGCACCACCTATCTTATCCAGATATTTACTTACCACTGACTCTGCAGTGATATCATCAGGCAATGGTGTATCAGCCATTTCCAATTTATTTCCAAAGGCATCATAGAACTCTATCTCACCATCGGAATCAAACTTATCGAGTTTGTCAGCAATTTCATCTTTATTTCCGACAACGATTATATGTGCATTATCTCCAGTGATATATTTTTTAGCAACTCTCTGTACATCAGCAACAGTTACAGCATCTAACTTCTCTAGATAAGTTGCATAGTAATCTTCAGGCAGATCATATCTCACAATATTTCTTGCAAAACTTGCAAGACTCTGTGGTGACTCTAAGGAACGTGCAAATGATCCAGCTAAAGAATTTTTAGACAGTTGTAGATCTTCTTCTGAAACTGGTTCTGAAGCCATTCTGTCCATCTCATATAAGAATTCCACTATAGAACTATCAGTTACTTCGTTTCTTACACTGGCACCAGCAGAAAAACTTCCGATAAGTCTATCTGAAGATATACTAGATCTAGCACCATAAGTATAGGCTTTATCTTCTCTCAAATTTTGCATAAGCCTGCCTGAAAAGATTCCTCCACCTAAGATAGAATTCATTAAGGATGCTTCTATAGCCTCTTGAGATGCTGGCTTTAATTCCACTGGGTAAGTGATAGAAATCACAGACTGAACAGCTCCATCCTTATTAGCAAATGACACAGAAGTACCTTCTGGTTTCTGTGGTGTCTTATAACTGTTAGTGGGGACTGTGCCTTTTTTCCAACTACCGAAATATTTCTCAGCATTAGCTTTGGCTTCTTCTGCTGTGATATCACCTACTATAGTGAGATAAGCATTATTAGGCTTGAAGTAAGTATTGTAATACTTCTTACAATCCGCTACACTGATATTATTTGTAGTTTCTTCCGTTTGCACTTCTCCATACGGATGACCAGAGCCATATACCAGTTTACTTCTGATATTTGCTGCCATGGTATTAGGATCATCTAAAGAAGACTGAAGCCCGGATAAGGTTTGCTTTTTCACTTTTTCAAACTCTTCTGCAGGGAAGCTCGGATTAAAAAGTACATCGGACATTATACTTAGTACTTTATCTTGATGCTTGGTTAAAGAGCTACCAAAAATTCCAGTATCAAAGGCAGACATAGAAGCCCCTATTTGATCTATGGCTTTATCAATATCAGCTTTGGACTTTGTTGTTGTTCCTCTGCTCATCAATTGTCCTGCAAAATTTACATAGCCTTTTGCATCACCTTCTAATTCAGGGTCATTGTTCAATGATATAGAATATGAAACTCTAGGTAACTTGTGGTTTTCTACAACAATAACTTTTAGGCCATTTGCCAGGTCGAAAACATTGTAGTCTCCAAGTTGTATTTTCCTTGCTGGGCCAGCAGTAGGAGCCTCAGATCTCCAAGCTTCCATGTTCTTCTCCTCCATTACCTCCTTAACAGCAGGTTGAGTGAGATCTGTCGCTACTTTTGGCGTACACTGAATAAAGCACAGTGTCAAGCCTGCGCATAGATATAAGATTATATTTTTCATATTACAGTTCATATTATGGTTGTTCAGCAGGTTTAGGCATATAATAAAGCACAACTCTCTTGTCTTTTGTAAAGTACTTGTTGGCTGCATCTCGGATATCTTCCTTTGTCACAGCTAGATATCTGTCTATCTCAGTATTAATAAGATTTGCATCACCAAAGTACATATGGTAGTTTGCTAAACTTTCAGCGATACCTGAGACTCTGGAATTTGAGCTTACAAAACTATTTTCTATTTGATTTTTAAGTTTCTGAAATTCTTCATCAGAGATTAAATTTTCTTGAACTTCTGCAACTACAGCGTCTATAGAGCTTTCTAATTCAGCAGGATCTATACCGCCATTGCAAATTGCAAATGCGATACTAACACCTGGATCTTCTAATTCAAATGGGAAGGCACCTACAAACAAAGCTTTCTGCTGCTCATCCACAAGGGCTTTATTCAGTCTGGAAGATTCTCCTTGTGAGAGTAAGGTTGACAACATAGATACAGCATAAAATTCAGGTGTTCCTTGAGCTGGAATTCTATAGGTCTGAATCACTGCAGGCAACTGAATATTGTCAAAAATTGTATCTCTTACCTCTGAAGTCATCATTGGCTCTACTATAGAAGGTCTATAGATCTCTTTTGTTCCTTTTGGAATAGAACCAAAATATTTGTTTATCCAAGTTCTTGCTTGCTCTATATCTATGTCTCCAGCAATACTGAGAACTGCATTATTAGGAACATAGAAATCTTCGTAGAACTGTTTGTAATCTGCTTCCTTAGCAGCATTGAGGTGCTCCATGTAACCAATTACAGGCCATTGATAGGGGTGCTCTTTGTAGACTCTTTTCATAGTTTCTTGCACTATGGAGCCATATGGTTGATTATCTATTCTTTGCCTTCTCTCTTCTTTGACAACTTGTCGCTGTGTTTCGACTCCAGTGATATCTACTCTGGCATGAAGCATTCTTTCTGACTCCAACCACAGACCTAGTTCCAGTTGATTGGAAGGCAATATTTCAAAATAGAAGGTTCTGTCATAGGTGGTATTGGCATTCAGGGTACCTCCTGCTTTTTCTACATAGGAATCATATTCTCCTCTTTCAATATTTTCAGAGCCTTCAAATAATAAATGTTCGAAGAAGTGAGCAAAACCCGTCCTATCCGGTTTTTCGTTTTTAGATCCAACATGGTACATGACAGAGACTGCAACTATAGGTGTGGACGCATCTTGATGTAAGATGACATGTAAACCATTGTCCAGATCAAACTCTGTGTATTCTATCTTATTCATCTGACCGTAGGAAGTTACGGACCACAGGAATAGAGCAATAAATGCATAATTTATGCGCATAGGTTAGTTTTTTATGCTAAATAAACGATTTATGAAACGACTTTGTAATCGATTAGAGAAATTGTAAAGATAAATCTACCAATTAGATGCATTTATCGGCACAAGAAGAACTGGCGAAGGCGTCTGGTTTCGCCTTGAAGACAAATCCCATAGATAATATGTAGCCCATTGCTTCTCTTAAAGCTACATTTGACTTAAATGTAGGATCAGTATTTATATCTGCATGAACTTCTAGTTCTACATCATGCTTATCTAAGATATCACAAAGTGAATAGGCAATTTCAACTGATCTAGCAACTTCTGAAAGCATCCGTTCTTTAATACTCATTTTTTGCTGTAGGCGATCATTACTTATAAACATAAAACCTCCTTTTTTTTCTCTGAGGAAGACTATAACAGTGGCAAATTCAACTACTCCTGCTCTATCTAAAGAGTCAGAGCCGATGCATACTTTAAGTTTATTGCCTCTAGCTCTCTCCTTCAATATGGTCTGAAGGACAGCTTCTTTAAGCGAAGAGTCTATTTTGTCTCCATTAAGCCGTCTCCAATCAAATACTAAGGAGGATGTCATGTTATTACTTTATGTATCGTCAATATACCCATTTCCAGAGATTCAAAGGTTAAAAAGATACTTCGTAATTTACTTTCACAAAAATATAACGCTTTGTAAATCATATATTTGTGCACTCAATAATTCGATATGAAAGGTAACCATCTGATTATTTTAGCTCTCCTTATTCTTGTATCAGCTTGTAACAAGAAGTCTACCATACACAAACATCATAGCGAAAAAGCCAATGCACTAGTCAATGAAACCAGTCCCTATTTACTCCAGCATGCTTATAATCCAGTAGACTGGTATCCATGGAATCAAGAAGCCCTTGCAAAGGCTGAGAAAGAAGATAAACTCATGATTATTTCAGTTGGATATGCTGCATGTCACTGGTGTCATGTAATGGAACATGAGTCATTTGAAGACTCTACAGTTGCAGCTATCATGAACGAAAACTTTGTCTCGATCAAAGTAGACCGTGAAGAAAGACCAGATGTAGATGATGTATATATGACTGCAGCACATCTTATAAATGGTCGAGGTGGCTGGCCATTAAATGCTATTGCGCTTCCTAACGGAAAACCTATCTACGCGGGAACCTATTATCCGAAGGAACAGTGGATGGATATTCTTCAGAAATTTGTAAGTCTAAAGAAAGATGATCCTGAGCGATTGATTACCTCAGCCAATGAGCTGACAGATGGAATACAAGGTTCTAATCTAATAGAAGTGAATAATAATCCATTTGAGTATTCATTGGATAAAATGACTGGACTTGTAGATAGATGTTTGGGCAGATATGATAAGAAAGATGGCGGAAGACAAGGCGCCCCTAAATTTCCTATGCCCAATGCTTATGAGTTCCTTATGAAGTATCACTGGCTAACAGGTAACAAAGAGGCTTTAGAAACAACCTTGATCAGCCTGGATAAAATGGCCAAAGGTGGAATCTATGATCAGTTAGGAGGGGGCTTTGCAAGATACAGTACCGATGCAAAGTGGTTGGTACCACATTTTGAAAAGATGCTCTATGACAATGGACAATTGGTGAGTATTTATGCTCAAGCCTATCAGCTTACAAAAGAACCATTATATAAGGCAGTAGTAGAAGAAACGATATCTTTTGTAGAAAGAGAACTCATGTCAGTAGAGAGTGGCTTTTATTCTTCTTTGGATGCAGATAGTGAAGGTGAAGAAGGAAAATTCTACGTATGGTCAGAAGAAGAAATAGATGCTGTGATCGGTGTAGATGTACATGCTTCTATATTCAAGAATCTATATGATGTTTCTAAGAAAGGAAATTGGGAGCATAGCACTGTGCTCAATGTTGTGAAAGACTTGGATAAGCTAGCAAAGAAAGAAGGATTAGAGTTAGCTGAAGTTCAAGAAAAAATTTCTGAGAACAGAGCGGCTCTATTGAAGAAAAGAGCAGAACGTATAAGACCTGGCACAGATGATAAAGTACTTACAAGTTGGAATGCTTTAATGCTGACAGGATTGGTAGATGCTTATTTTGCATTGGGCAATAAATCTTATCTAGATAGAGCAATAAAGAATGGAGAATTTCTGGTTGCAAACCAACTGTCAGAAGATGGAAGACTAAACAGAAACTACAAGAACGGTAAGTCCAGTATAAATGCCTTTCTGGATGATTATGCATTAACAATTAATGCTTTCCTAAAATTATATCAAGCAACTTTTGATACGAAGTGGATAGACTATAGTGAGAAAATGTCAAATTATGCAAAGCAGTACTTCTACAACCAAGAAACTAAAATGTTTGACTATACCTCTTCACTAGATCCACCACTGGTAGCTAAGAAAGCTGAGTATAATGATAATGTCATACCATCTTCAAACTCTGCCATGGCAAGAAGTCTTTTTACCTTAGGAACCTTAACATATAATCGAGAATATCTGGATCTGTCTCAGCAAATGCTGAACAATATGATGGACCAAATAACTGCTACAGATTTCTTAAGCTTCTACTCTAACTGGTTTCAGTTGCTGCTAGATAACCTACAATCTCCTTATGAAGTTGCAATAGTAGGAAAAAATGCGGATGCTGTAAGACAGCAATTTGCAAGTAACTATTTAGGGAATTCTATTTTGCTAGGTAGTGAAGGTGAAGGAACTTTGGACTTACTAAAGGATAAGTATCTGGAAAGTGCCACTATGATTTATGTTTGTCAAAACAAAGTTTGCAAAAGACCTGTAGAAGAAGTGGATGAAGCCTTGATCTTGCTTACACCATAAATCCTAAGATTTATTCTTATTGATCTATGACTCTACCTGGGTACTTGTCTGAAAGATACTTTGCAGAAAGACAACATAGGCAAGTAAGATCTCTCTCCAGCAATAAGTCATAGAGAAAAGACATGAGTTTGTGATAGTTTTCTGGAGCGATCTGCGCATAGGGATTATTGAGAATCAACAACTCAGGATCTTTAGCTAGTCCGATAGCTAATCTTACAACATATACTTCTAAGTCATTTAGATCTTGAATTCTTTTAGAAGCATCTATGTTAAATTCAGAAAACAGTGACTGAACGATAGCAGAGCCTTTATATTCTATGCTCTTTAAGTATAGATTAATATTGGCTTGTATGCTTTCAGATGACAATAGGGCTAACTCGTCACTTACATAGGCAATTTTCCTTTTATTGAAAAGAGATTCAGTCTGACTGAGCTGCGTTATAATCTTATTATCTACTTTGATGACTAGATTACTATCGTCTCCCTCTCCTAACAAAGCTTCGAAATAACTATGAGCTTTGGCAACATCTGTAAAATAGATCAGCTCTCCTTTATTGATTGCTATAGGCAAGTAGCCTGAAGTCGCTTCTATGATTTGTATATAATTCTCTACCATCGTTACTAAGATTATTTGGTGGTAAATGTGAGCAGTTTGCAAGGTACTCCCCAGTTCTGCGCTGTCATCATATCTACCAGCTCAATAGAACAAGAAATAATTCGTCCTTCTTCTTTAATTTGCTCATGCATGTGTAGAGGATAATAGTTTTCGCTGTCAGTCTGGATTCCCCAGAAACCTCCTTCTAGTTCTATGTGGACTATTGTTCCTTTTATCCTTTTCATGTAGTTAATATCTCACAGAAAGTTGCCTGTTCTGTTTCAGCATTTTTTCTATAGTAGAATTGAGACTTTGTATCATTTTTCCTTGATCCGATATGGTCATTCTCAGATTGTCTACCTCCATGTGTAAAGCATTCCTAATATTACTAGGAGATGGCATAAATGGTGAAATTTTATGCGTTACTAACCAGACTTCCTTTACATCCTCAACTGGAATAGTAAAGGCATCGTAGAAACTATTATCTGATCTGATTAGTAGTTCTTGATCAGTAGATATATTGTTAACAACTCGTTTGATTATTATGCCCGATTGTGAAACAATGACATAAACGTAATTACTTTTTATACTGTTATACCAGTTGTCTTGCTCGACAAAGCTGCACACCACTTGTTCTCCGGCAAAAATAGTCGGCTCCATACTGTCACCACTTACCTCAAAGCACCTATGAGTACCTGTCTGAAATCTAACATCAGGCAGATTAAATGTTGGTAGATTTTGCATGTATACAGGGTCATGAAATTGGTTCGGATAGCCAGCTTGGGCGGCATAAGGCACAAAAACGATTCTTTCTGATCCATTAGCATCTGTAACGACAGTTATAATAGGTTCA
Organism: uncultured Saprospiraceae bacterium; assembly: GCA_964556525.1. Classification (GTDB taxonomy): domain Bacteria; phylum Bacteroidota; class Bacteroidia; order Chitinophagales; family Saprospiraceae; genus RFSX01. Next base: position 3,870 of record CAZKXO010000026.1, on the reverse strand, counting down.
GGTGACTTTTCAGGAACAGAAACTTCATCTGTCTGATCCATAAATGGCTCTCCTTTCCCTGTAAAAATGTAATTGGCATTGATTTCAAATATTTCTACCAACTTGGAAATAAGATCAGCATTAGCTTCTCTCTTTCCTGTCATGACATCACTAATGCATTGTGGGTGGGTATCTATAAGCTTGGAAAACTGCCTGTTAGAGGGAATATTGTTATTCTCCTTGATTAGATTCATGCATAAAATAAATCGTTCAGTCAGTTGTGTTTGCATTCTATAAGTAGCTTAGTAACTCAAATATAGAATTTATATATTAATTATTTATTTAATATGAAAAATTACTTTTTTAGGTAGATTGATAAATGAAAAGCCATGGCTCATTGGCTTTAGTTGACAGGAATTATCTTAGTGCTTTTGCCGAAATGATCTACAAAACTTTTCATTTGATTGGCCAATTCTTCATTTTTAGTAGACTTGTAATAGGTTTCTGTTAGAGCTCTTAAGGTGTGAAACATTAGCCTATCCATTTCTGCTACTTGCATTTTTGTTGTCCATAGGTCTATCTTGAAGGTTTCCAAGGTTTCTTTATCAAAAAAGGATAAGAGCATTGCTTTACTTTCTCTGACCTGCTTTTGATTATTTTGAGCATCCGCATGCCATAGAATTTTCTCTGGCTGCTTATTTTCATCTAATTCTATCTCTATTTTGATTTCTGATTTCATAGTTATCCTTTAACGGCATTTATGCTGATTCCTTGCCTTTTTAGTAAGGCCAGGACACCTTTATTGCCACCAAGGTGTCCGGTTCCTATTGCAAAGAAAGACTTTCTATCTAGCTTAGCTATTATTCTTTGAGTCATTATTTCATTCCTATTGTAAAGCAGACTTTGTCTCATTTTACCTAGATTTTTTCTAGACAGCTTATGCAGCTTGTAGATATCTTCTTCAAAGTAATGATCTGCTAGTTTCTTTGTTATTTTCCTGATTTTATTAGTGTTTTTTGCTATGCTTTTTAGCGACTGTATTTGATCTTCTATATTCAGACCTTTCAAGATATCTAATTGTTCATTCAAAGTCTCTAGTCCATCGGTTTCCAGATTTAATCGTCTCGCTTCATCCCATAATGTTTTGTCCAAGGTTCTACCCTCTTTAGATTTTAGTATGGATTCGCTTATTTTATTAGTCAACATAATTGGTAATAGCTTTTCATAAGGGCGAATATCAAGATCGAAACCCTTGAGAAGACTTTTACGGATTTTCTTGAGTTTTTTGAGAGACAAATAATCACTTAGGACTTTATCTTCAGGTAAGAAATAGACAGCTGGAGAAAGTTGATTTTGAGCTTGATCTAGGTTTATTTCCGCAAAGAAATGATCACATTGCTGAATAGCATGTATGGCTTTTGCAATATGTTTGAAAGCCAAATCATTGTTTATATGAATAGTACCAAAAACGAACGAACGCTGTCCTCCGCTTTTCTTCAGTTCCCAGAGTAAGGATTTTTCTTTCATAGAGATAGAAATGAAAATGGCTGCTTCTCCTTGAAGAAACAGCCACTTTTTGGAGGTAAATTCATCTTCTTATTCATAATCGTAAGGAAGAATCTTGCTCTTCTTTACTTTAGATAACGTCATGAATGTTTTTAATCTTTCTACTTCCTCTATATGAGATAGTTTTTTGAACAATAATTGTTCGTAACTAGGTATGTCTTTTGTTACAATTTTTAGCAAGAAATCACCATCGCCTGTTATAATATAAGCTTCCGTTACTTCAGCTATATTGTTTATCTTTTCTATAAAATTTTCTAAAGCATTTTCCTTATTCCATGCCAAGGTAACCAAAACAAAAGTACCAACATTAAGTCCTATTTTCTCTGCACTTACTTTTGCGTGATAACTTTCTATAATGTTAGTTGTTTCAAGTTTTTTAACTCGCTCTAGAGTTGGGGCTGGAGATAAGCCTATTCTTTTAGACAACTCCAGATTGGTGATTTTACTGTTTTCTTGCAAAATCCTTAAAATCTTCAAATCAATCTTATCTAACTTCTCTACCATATTGAATTCTAATTGAAACTAATGAAGAAGACGAAATTAGAATATAATTTTATTATTTTATAAAAAAACTACAAATAAGTTTGTTAAAACCCCATAATTCCCTTTTTTATTCTTAAATAAAAAAGCCTTGGCAAAACCAAGGCTAGAACCAACTATGAAAAAACTCTTTACTATTATCAGAACGATTTCAAAATAGTAATTATTACCATTTTCTCGATTAAGGAAATATCCCCATGGCGTTATAATCGCTCGCTACTTTGTCTATTGCTGTAATGAATGCTGCAGTTCTAAGATCAGTAACTTTTTTCTTTCTATTATAAACATCTCTTATTTGATGATATGCAGTAATCATCGTTTCTTCCAGTCCTGATCTCACTAAATCTACTTCATCTGCTCCTCTTGTTATAAAGCTTTTTCTTTTAGCACTGACTGTTTTACCAGTAAGATTCTCTACCAGGTTTACAATATTAGTGTATGCATTCTGATCAAACCTCTTCTCTATACGACCATATCTTACGTGAGAAAGATTCTTTAACCACTCAAAATATGATACTGTTACCCCTCCTGCATTTAGATACATATCAGGAACTATAATACAACCCTTTTTAAGCAAAATAGTTTCAGCGTCAGCAGTTACTGGCCCATTTGCAGCTTCAGCTATAATTTTAGCATTTACTTTTTTTGCATTGGCCTTTGTAATCTGATTTTCTAATGCAGCAGGAACCAAAATATCACATTCTATGCCTACCCAATCATCTCTGTCTTTCAGTTTCTTTGTGCCAGGAAAGCCGATAATTGACTTCTTATTTTTTCTATACTTTACTAATTTATCTATGTCTATTCCCTTAGGATCGACGATTGTTCCTTCGATTTCTGAAACGGCAATCACTTTCGCTCCTCCTTCTTTGGCAGAAATAGATCCAGTAAAAGTACCTACATTTCCTAGCCCTTGTATGACCATAGTTTTTCCTTCCATACCAGGATCCATGCCCCACTTCTTACAGTCTGCTTCGTTACTCAGCATTTCCTTTAGACCATAATATACGCCTCTTCCTGTAGCCTCCGTTCTTCCCCTAATACCATTCTGTGCTACTGGTTTCCCTGTAACACAGGCAGCACTGTCCAACTCTCCATTATTCAGTTGCTGATAGGTATCAAGAATCCAAGCCATCTCTCTGGAGCCTGTTCCATAATCAGGCGCTGGCACGTCTATACCAGGACCTATGAAATTTTTTCTGACTAATTCTACAGTATACCTTCTAGTGATTTTCTCTAACTGCTCAGCATTATATTTTCTTGTACTGACTTTTACACCACCTTTAGCTCCTCCAAATGGCACATCTACTATGGCACATTTATAAGTCATAAGTGTTGCTAATGCCATTACTTCTTCTTGGTCTACAAGGTGGCTGAATCTGATTCCACCCTTAGTAGGTAATCTATGATGACTGTGTTGTACTCTGTAAGCTTCTATCACTTCATAACTGTTACCCATTTTGACGGGAAAGTTCATTTGGTAGACAGCATTACATACTTTAATTTGCTCTAGTAGTCCTTTAGGATGAGAAGTTAGGGCAGCAGCTTTATCAAAGTTTCTTTCTACACTTTCATAAAAGTTTGCTTTGTGTTTATTCATTACGCATTTGTTTTTCCATCTTATTCATTTTGGATTCTAACCTTACTAAGAAAAAGATCAGCACGAAGAAAAGGATGAGTACTACAGCTAAGACAGTATTAATCTTGCCTGTGCTTCTGAAGAAATCATCTATTCCACTACTTGCTGACAATGTAAGTGAACCAAGAATCAAGAGGAAGGTGAAT
>CAZKXO010000025.1:0-21611 GCA_964556525.1 uncultured Saprospiraceae bacterium | reverse complement strand
TCGAAACAGGAGACGAGAAGATACTCTATGTAATGGGACAAGACACGGATAAACTTCCACCAGAAGTCCTAAAAGAAGAAGCCTACTTCAGAATGCAATTGATGGATGGCAGTCATCACGAAGCTGCAAGAAAATACTTGAAGACGCAGGAAGATTGGTTTACTGAAGAAAACATTCTTTTTATTCACGATTTCTTACATGATGCCAGATCAAAAGAATTTGAATTCATGCTAGAAAATCAAGGTATCTTCGAATCCGTAATCGGTCCTGAGCGCATAGACCAAACTATCAATATTCTTGTAAATAAAGAACTAGAAAGAGCTTATCCAAGACCTAATCTAGAAAGAGCGGTAGCATTATATACCTACTCTGGCAATACTCAGCCACTTAAGAAAGCATATGCCTATCAGCTAAATAATCTTTATGAGGCTGGCGAAAAAATAGAATTTCTAGAGCTAGCTAATGAGCTGGATATCAAGAACATCGGAGATGCAAAAGTTATGTACAGAACATCTTTAGTTAGGCTGATCTATGATAACTCTAAGAAGTCTCTGAAGGAATGTTTAGAATTGGCCGAATTGGCTACAGCACTAGATTCTCAAGTTCCAGATTATCATTACAATAAAGCAATTATTGCCTTACAGTTGAAGAAGCGCAAGATAGCCGAAGAAGCAGCCTTACAAGCTTTAGCCTTAACTACTGGTGAAGAAGACCAAAAGAAGATTGCTTTGTTATTGGAACAAATAAACTTGCTCTAGAGTCATTCTAACTTAAGTCCCAGTTCATCTCCATAATTATCGGTGCATGATCAGAATGCACTGCCTCGTGACCATGTCTTACAGCGGTAATATTATTTTCTAGTTTAGGGCTGACTGAGATATAATCTATGCGCCAGCCTTTGTTGTTCTTACGAGCACCCGCTCTATAACTCCACCAGGAATACTCATCAGTTTGATCTGGATGGAGAACCCGATAAGCATCTACAAAGTCTTTATCAAACCAGTTTTGTAGCCAAGCTCTTTCCTCTGGACGAAATCCAGGTGGCTTATCTTTCCTTGTGGGATTATGGATGTCTATATCCAAGCGTACAATATTGTAGTCGCCGACTATGATGAGTTGCTTTCTTTTCTTGAGTAATTTTTTTGCCCAGACTCCAAAATCATCCAAAAATTCCATTTTGAATTTGTGGCGTTCTTCTCCACTAGAACTTGATGGTAGATAAAGGTTAACCAGTGTCAGGTCTTTATAATCAGTTCGCAAGACCCTCCCTTCTAGATCATATTTTCCCATTCCCATTCCCTCCACAACCTTACTGGCTTTCCGTTTGGAATAAGTAACCACCCCTGAATATCCTTTCTTCTCAGCACTGTGCCAGTAAGCATGATAGCCTAGGTTTTCAAATATTTCTGCTGGCACCTGCTCTACTTGTGACTTGCTTTCTTGTATACAGAAAAGATCAGGGTCTTCTTTTTTTATCCATTCCAACAAATCTTTTTTGAGAGCAGCTCTAAGGCCATTCACGTTATAACTTATAAGTTTCATCTACTACTTCTTAGCTGTTTTTTTAAATGTTGAATGGATCAGCATCATAACCAAATTCTGACCAATGCTTACCCGCTTTGACCTGCTTCATAGTTGCTTCCATGCCAGCAAGATCATGTTTTGTAGAAAGCATTGCGCCCATATGATCTTCCCATCCCTTCCAGCTGGCATAAAGACCTTGCACAGGGATGATACTCGTCCACATTTTGTAACCAGTAGGTACATTATCATCACTAAGTAACCACAGATACGCATCCCCAGGTGTCACACCTCCACTGGCATATTTTACAAGAAGTCCTTTGGTAGCATTCTTTTCGCCTGTAACATCTACCAGTTCTCTTGTGGTTCCAGGATCAAAGAGCTTAAATGGCGCTATCATCCAAAATGAATCATTACACCAATTGGACCAGGCCTTAGCTTTTAGCTTTTGCAAGCTCTCTCCAGTCTGTTCTTGGCCATTGGTATAGGCCATAGCTTCTTGGCTGTCTAACTGCATGATTACTTTATTAGTGCCCCACTCTATTATCGCTTGGTTATTCTTTTTGTCCCAGAAGTACTTCTGACCTGCTCTAAAGAATTCCCATCTCAGATAAGAGATAGTGTCAAAGGCTGGCTTGTTCAGTTTCGTCAGAACAGCAGTTGCTAGTTCATCTGCTGCTGCTCCACTTTGTCCATGAGGGGCTTTTTCGCTCATAACTTTTATAGCTATGAACCCACCTATGCCAAGAATTATCAGCAGGATGAGTAAGTATTTAAGAAATTTCATGAAGTATCATTTGGGCGGAAGTTAACATAGATTTTCCTAATTAATGGGAAGGTCTATCTTTGTATGGTAAAATTAACGAATGTATAAAGGAAAGAGAGTTGCTGTTGTTATGCCTGCTTACAATGCAGCAGCAACCCTAGCAAAAACCTATAAGGAAATTCCAAGTGACCTTGTAGATGATCTTATCCTCTGCGACGACGCCAGCAAAGACAACACTGTAGGACTGGCCAAAGAATTAGGTATAGAACATATCATCAGCCATAAGGCCAATAAAGGCTATGGAGGTAATCAGAAATCTTTGTACAATAAAGCGCTGGAACTAGGTGCTGACATAGTCATCATGCTACATCCTGACTATCAGTATACACCAAAACTAATTCCTTCTATGGTCAATATCATAGGTGAAGGGCTTTACCCGGTCGTGCTGGGTTCCAGGATCCTGGGGAAAGGAGCCCTAAAAGGTGGAATGCCACTATATAAATACATCGCCAATCGCTTTCTTACCTTCACTCAAAATCTACTTGTCTCTTATAAACTCTCAGAATATCATACTGGCTATCGAGCTTTCAGCAAGGAAGTACTAACAGGAATCAATTTCAATGCGAACTCGGATGATTTCGTGTTTGACAATCAGATGTTGTCACAAATTATCTATGCAGGATATGACATAGCAGAAGTGACCTGCCCTACCAAATACTTTGAAGAAGCCTCTTCTATCAATCTGAGTAGGAGTATCACCTATGGATTAGGAGTCCTTCGTGTATCTCTACTACACAGAATTAACAAACTTGGTCTCGGAAAATCGATATTGTATAAGAAACCACAAGCTTAGGAGAAAGCTGTAGTGATTTTTTTGATGATGGGAAGGTTTTTGGGCTTTAGGATAGGCCTAAAAATGTAACAGAGCGCCTATAATAGGCACTCTGTTAACCCCAAAAAACCAATTGAAAACAATCGCTCTTTAGTTTCACAAAAGATTTTAAATGCAACAGAGCACCGTAAAGGCACTCTGTTAACCCCAAAAAACCAATTGAAAACAATCTATCTTAAATTTTCAATGGAATTTTAAAAAACAGAGTGCTATTTGGAAACAGCACTCTGTTAACCCCAAAAAACCAATTGAAAACAATCTATCTTAAAACTCTCCTGTGAGAGTTGTTTTTTCATTTTGAACCGAGTATATGGGACTGCGAATTCCTTTTTTAGACGAGAGTTCCCTAAGAAGTCACAAAAAAAACTAAAAAAACAATTTATTTACATATAAAATTGATACTCAGCATTTTATGAAATCAAGAAAAATATTCATTTGTAGTAATTGTGGTAATAAGTCTACAAAATGGGAGGGAAAATGCAATAGTTGTAAATCTTGGAACACATTTGAAGAAGAAATTATAGATAGAAGCCCAAAAACTGAGGATAAATCTAAAATATGGAAAACAGATCCATATAACATTGCCAATCCTGTATTGATCCAAAATATTGTTCAAGCTAAAACGGAACGTATTATTCTTCCTGATAAAGAATTTTCCAGAACGCTGGGAGGTGGATTGGTGCCAGGAAGTATCACTTTGCTAGGTGGAGAGCCTGGAATTGGGAAATCTACATTGCTACTACAACTCGCCCTGAGATCAAAGCTCAAGATCTTGTATGTATCAGGAGAAGAAAGTCCGCAGCAGATAAAAATGCGGGCAACAAGGATAGGCATAGAAAATGATGCTTGTCATATACTAGCTGAAACAGATCTTCATAAAGTCCTCAAGCAGGCCAAATCACTATCACCTGACCTTGTAGTCATAGATTCCATACAGACAATTACCTCTCCGCAAGTGGATTCTATAGCAGGTAGTGTCTCCCAGGTAAGAGAATGCACTTCTGATCTACAAGGTTATGCAAAAGACAGTAATATTCCGGTTGTTATCATCGGTCATATCAACAAAGAAGGCTCTATTGCCGGTCCTAAGATTCTAGAACATATTGTAGACACGGTGCTCCAGTTTGAGGGAGATAGGAACCATATCTACAGAATATTACGTACAAAAAAGAACCGTTTTGGATCTACGGACGAGCTGGGGATCTATGCCATGGAGCTGAAGGGCCTAAGACAAGTAGAAAATCCTTCAGAGTTGTTGCTATCGCAGAGTGATGAGAGCCTGAGTGGAAGTACCGTTGCGACTATGATAGAAGGCATGAGGCCTATGCTTATAGAAACACAAGCCCTGGTCAGTCAGGCGATCTATGGTAATCCACAGAGATCCTCTACAGGTTTTGACCTCAGAAGACTGAGTATGTTATTGGCTGTCCTAGAAAAAAGAGCAGGGCTATTCTTTGGTCAAAATGATGTATTTCTAAATATTGCGGGTGGTTTAAAGGTACAGGACACTGCTATAGATCTGTCTATTATTGCTGCTCTGATTTCCTCACTTCATAATATCCCTGTTAGTAATAAAATATGCTTTGCCGGAGAAGTAGGACTGACGGGCGAGATAAGAGCTGTAAATAGAATAGAGCAACGTATAGATGAGGCAGCCAGGTTGGGGTTCGAACAAATATTTATATCCAAGTATAATATGAAAGGTCTGAGTAAGACCGCCATAGGACTAGATCTGCAACCAGTATCCAGAATAGATGAACTTATAACTGCGCTATTTGCCTAGCAGGTATTACGAATAAGGGCAAAAAAAAGAGGCATAACCGGGGTGGTTATGCCTCAACAATCAAACTTCCTTCCATTAGTTTGTTTCTAACAGCTTTCGTATGCTGGCTGTTTTTTCTATGGCTTCGTCATATTTTGCTTGAGATATACTGCCTTCTTTTAGCTCCTTAGCTAAGGCCTCTTCTCTCTTTACTATTCTATCTAAGGTCTTAGTTTTTAGTTCAGGTGTCATCTTTCCTTCAGCTATTGCCGACTCTACTCTGCTCAACATTCTATCTGAGTTATCTCCTCTATAAGTCCTCCGAGAATCTCCCTTTCTAGCTCTTCTTTCATCGTTTCTTCCTTCTCTTATTTTAGCCCCAGTGCTTTCTAGTAGTGCTTGTCTTTGTTCTGCTTTCTCACTATCAGTCAAGTTTGGATCATTATTAATAGCTTCTAGTCCTGCCTTCAGTTCTGCTCTGTTGCTTTTTCTATCGCCCTTATTTCCTTTTCTATCGCCCTTAATTGTTCCTTTATTATTCCCTTTTTGTCCTTTAGTTTCCTTTCTGTACTCCGTGAGCTTTTCTTTCACCAGTTCTTTTTTCTGCTCATCTGTAAGTGTATCATCAGCAGAGATTGCTTCTACTTCAGCTTTGATTTCATCAGGGATTCTATTACCTCTGCCTTTTGTACCAATTTGGTTTCTAAGTTCCATCCTCTTTTCCTTTATAAGGCTTTCTTTCTGTGCATCAGTAAGAGAAGCATCGGCTTTGATGGCCTCTATTTCTGCTCTATTCTGCATCATGAGTTCTCTTCTGTCTGTTTTTGTGATCTCCGCTTCCTGAGCAGCAATCTTAGCTATTCCCCCTATGAGAAAAAGTCCTATTGTGAGTATAAGTATTTTATTCATGTCCATAGTTTTTAATAATTAGTAAGTACAATTCTTTGACGAAGAAACAGGAAGGAAGTTGAAGATAGGAATCTTATTGTTTTCTTAAAAGTGAGATACTTCCATAAGATAAATGTGGTTGTTTTGGAAGCTATAAAACAGTAGCCCTGTCATGACGATAGGCGTATAACAGGCATAAAAAAGACAATAGCAACCGAAAATTCTACGAACATGTACGATTGCATAAGGTGCAGTCTTAAAGATTGGTTACCATAGTTCAAAGATCTAGATTTGCCATTTTTCTTATTTCTGTACTACTATACGTACTACCTATACGAAAAAAGACCCTAACTAATTGATAGTCAGAGTCTCTTTGAGGTCGCGACCAGATTCGAACTGGTGTACGAGGTTTTGCAGACCTCTGCCTAGCCGCTCGGCCACGCGACCTTGTTTGAGTCGGACGGCAAATATAAAGCAAAAAATATTCCTATTCCTATTTCTCTATCTGACGATCAGGATTTTGGCAACGTTGGTATCAGGATCACGGAAAACATCGGTAGAGGAACTAAAGACCAAATAGACTCCCCCTGCAACCTCATTGCCTTCTAGATTCAGTCCATCCCAAATGGCTTGTCCGCCGAGTGCTCTAGTCTTGTGTACCAATTTTCCATCTATATCTGTAATTCTGATTTCTGCATCCCTGGCTAGCCCTTTAATAGCTATAGGACCGCGATAATCTGGTCTGACCGGATTGGGAAAAGCAAATACCTCGGCTTGGTGTCTGTCCGTAGCGGAGGTAGTCTCTGTTCTTATGCTCTGGATGCCTTTATCCGAGGCAATAAACATTTCACCTGTTTCGCCATTGAATTCCATTGCTCGGACAAGATTATCAAAGAGCGGGCTGTTGTCTATATTAAACTGGGCGATTTGCTCTTCTCCGTCTGGTGACATAACAAAGATGCCACTACGTGTACCAAACCACTTCCTATCTGCACCATCAAAAGCTATAGATAAGACATCTTCTGTGGCCAATAAATTGGCCAAAATATTATCTACGGTTACACGTCTCAAATTACCAACACAGTCTTCCTCCATAGCAGAGCCGCCACATTCAAACACTACAACTCCCTCTCCTGTCCCTACCCATATGGCGCCATCCTCATCTTTTCTGACAGTATTGACCGTGGTGGACTCTATAACAGAGTTGTTTCGATTTACAATCCGTGTATTTGCAGGATCCCCCAGACTTTCTCCTGGATCAAGTAACGCCAGTCCACCCTGACTTCCTCCTACTGTCACCCAGACTATGCCAGAATCATCTATGGCAATATCAGTAAATCGGGTATCTGTTCCAGGAATATTAAAATCAAACCATTCGCCATCTGGTGTCATTACTACCAGTGGCTCTGGTGCGCCAAAATTTGAGATCCACAGATTATTGTCATTATCAAAGGCCAAACCCGAAATTCTAACTCTTCTGTCCCCTACCAGAAAATCTAATTCGCTGTTTTGTTCATTGTACAGAGTCAGTTCTTGTGTCTCCACGTCATATTCTACCAGTCCAGCCCAAAAGGAGCCAAAAAAGACTTTCTGTCCATCTGGACGTGCTGCAACTTTGAAGACCTGTAGTATCTCATTGTCATTCATAAATTCATTGAACCTTCCATTGATATTGGTCCAAGTCTGGTCTTCGAAGATATAGAAGCCATTTCTGCTAAAATTGTCACCAAAATTATCCCGAACCCCACCTGATGCAACATACAGCTGCTCTCTAAAAATAGCCATGTCAGAAACCTCTCTGGAAAAAGGACTATTGACAGTTATCTCTCTGCAACTGCCATTGAATGAGTCCCTGTAGAAAATTCCATCCCAGATTTCAGTGGTAAAGATTCTTCCTTGGTCATCCATATCTGCATCCAGAATATTTCTAAAACAGTTATCTGCAAAAGCAATTTCTGAATCGCTACTATCAAACTGTAACAACTTGCCTTGACCTCTAGATGATTCTTCGTGTATCATACCTAAGATCCATCCATCAGAAGTAGGATTGATAAAACTGATATTAAAGTCTTCGAAAGCGCTGGCATAAAGTGTATCGAAACTGTTAGAAGCATCTGCTCTGTAGACCACCTTGTCATAAGCCACATATTTATTGCCGTTGAGTATATATACATCTGCTGGCTCTGTGCTAGAAGGTATGCCATCGTCTAATCTTTCCCACTCATCAAAGAATCCAGGAATATTGGTCGTACTGATATCTAAAGAGAAGGCACCTTCGGCGAGACCTATGATGATTTCTTGTCCATCTCCATCTACAGAAAAAACTTGTGTAGAAATGTCCATAGTAAAGCCAAACTCATTACTGACAAGATCATACTGCACAAGACCGAAACCCATTGCTAGATAGAGATACTCGCCATTCTGAACATACATATCATAGATCTGCTTATCTCCTTGTATATCCGACTTATCATCTATATCTGTTACAGTCGTGATTCCATCATTTGATACTATATCAAAGGTGCTATTGCCATAAGCAATTATAAGTTGCTCATTATCAGAATCATACAACAAACCCCTTATGTCTGCTTGTGACAGACCATCTACCTTGGACATAAAATCTAGAGAGCCATCCTCTTTATCAAAAATCAAGAGTGATTCCTGGGTAGCATAGTAGACTTTCTCTTCGCTTTGCTCTACATGATTCACATTGAAATAAGGAAGATGAGATCTCCATTCTCCTATCGCTACCGTGTTCTGAGACCAACACTGGACCGAAGCTATAAGACTCAGTAGAAGCAACTTGGTAGAAAGACTAGATGATAACATACTGTGGATAAAGATTTTAATAACTATAATAAAACGAAAGATTCCTCTATTTATTGATTATCACTTGATGTATCCTTCATTAGTCTATTATAAATAGGATTTGCGACTAAGTAATCGTGTACCTTGTCTGGTACAAGATATTTAAAAGACTTCTTTTCTTTTATCAGTTGTCTGATGTAAGAGGAAGAAATTTCAAGTAATGGCGCCGGTAGGACTTCTATATTAGGATGGTCCGATAAGTCTGTTATCTCACTGCCTGGTCTTTGGTAAACATAGATTTTATGATTCTCTATAATCCGCTCATAGTTTTTCCATTTTGGTAAGCCTGCCAAATTATCTCCCCCCATGATGAGCACAAATTCCTTATTAGGATATTTTTCTTTAAGATAAGTCAAGGTATCAATAGTGTAAGAAGGTTGTGGCAGACCAAACTCTATTGTGGAAGATTGTATCTTAGGATTATCTTCAATAGCGAGATTTACCAAGTGCAGACGGTCATAATTGTCAGCTAGTGATTTCTTTGTCTTGTGTGGATTATGAGGCGTAACGACTAACCATAGTTTATCCAAATCGGTATGCTCCACCAGGTAATTGGCAATAATAAGATGCCCTACATGAATAGGGTTAAAGGAGCCAAAGTACAGACCTATCTGCAATGTCTGATGCTTTTATTGATAATTAATGACTCATCATAACGGGCATAACCAACATCATAAGATCCTCTTGGTCACCTGTTTCTGATGGCAATAGTATTCCAGCTTTGTTAGGCGCAGACAGCTGTAGGATGATATCATCTGTATCTATTATGCCTAGCATTTCCACTAGAAATTTGGCGTTGAAACCGATACTCATTGGATCGCTGGCGTAACTACAGCCTATTTGCTCTGTGGCCTCATTGGAAAAGTCGAGATCTTGAGCAGAGATAGTTAGTCCATTCTCTACCAGATTGAGCACAACCTGATTGGTCGTCTTATTAGCGTAGATAACAATTCTTTTGAGTGAATTTTGGAAATCTACTCTGTTCAGTGTTAGAATCTTATCATTCTTGGCTGGTATAACTGCATTATAATCAGGATATTTAGCATCTATCAGTCTACTTATGACCAAGGTGTCTCCAGACCTGAAGAAAATATTTTTCTTATTAAATGAAACTTTAGCATTTTCTTCATCCGAACTTGCTATGGCATTCTTAAATAAGTTCAAGCCTTTCTTAGGAACGATAATAGACTCTGAAATTTCTGTGTTTATACCACCGATGGTATATTTTACCAGTTTATGGGCATCGGTAGAGACAAATATGATTTTATTAAAGTCCAATTGGATAAGCACTCCTGTCATCGCTAGTCTTAGCTCGTCGTTGCTGGTGGCGAAGATGGTATTGTTTATTGCTTTGACCAATGGATCTACTTCTAGGTCTACGACATTGACATTCTCCTCTGAAGGGGTTTCTGGAAAATCTTCGTGGTTATCACCTGCCAGTTTATAGACACCATAAGATGATTTCAGTTTTATACCTTTGGTCTTATCATCTACTTCAAACTTGATAGGCTGGTCTGGTAGGGCTTTTAAAGTTTCTAGCAAAATCTTAGCAGGCACAGCCACTTTTCCTTTTTTACCTCCTGAAACCGTCAGTGAAGAAATTATAGTGACTTCCAGATTGGTAGCCGAGATTGTCAGTTCATTGCCTTCTAATTCGAAAAGGAAATCTTCCAGGATTGGTATTACGGGATTGGAACTGATGGCACCATTCGCTACTTGAAGCTTTTTCAGCAATTCATTGGACGAGACTTCGAAAACCATCTTGGATATTTAAATGTTTGGATTAAAATTTTAACCTCAGAAATTTTGGCTAAGATTGCAATATATTGAAAAACTTGTCAAAGATAATGATAGACAGGAAGAAGGGCCCCATAATTACTACCGAATTTGACCTCAGTGTACGAGGTGTTACAGAGAGCAAGTTAGCTAATAATGTAGCGCTAGTGGAGGTCAATGAGGGTACTCAGGATATTATAAAAGCAGAACTGGTATTCTCTACTGGTCGTATACATGAGTCTAAAATTGCTGCTGCAAAGGCTACTATAGCATTGCTCAGAGAAGGTTCTACAAGACACAATGCCAAAGAACTAGCTTATATCTATGACTATTACGGTGCAGTGGTCAAAGCCAGTTGTACTATGGAATATGCTTCTGTGAGTCTGGTTATCGTAGAGCGCTACTTTGCTGAGGTATGGCCCATATGGCTCCATATGGTCTTCTATCCACTTTTTGCTAAAGAGGAAGTAGTGAAGTACAAAAGAGTCTACAGTCAAAAACTGGTGGAGCAACTCTCTCAGAACGATGTGCAATCTTACCGCCAGCTTACCGAGTTGATTTTCGGCTCACAACATCCTTATGGCTATAACACTGAGCCTTCTGATATAGAACAACTAGAAAGAGAAGATCTGGTAGATTTCTATAATCAGAATATGGGCTTAGATAACAGCTTTATGATCTTAAGTGGTAAATACACGGCCAAGACACGGGATATCATTACCAGTTCTTTAGAAAAATTCATCAGAAAGAATCAGCATCCCAACCCTGATTTCTCTGAAACTGCTATCAGTAGTGGTCGCCATTGGGTGACAACAGATAACGAAATACAAACTTCTATCAAACTGGGCAGGACCTTGTTTCCCATAAAGCATCCTGACTATACCAAACTGCGCTTGCTGAATACGATTTTTGGAGGCTATTTCGGCTCCAGATTGATGAAAAACATAAGAGAAGACAAGGGCTACACCTATGGCATCTATTCGGCTGTACATTGCTGGACCCAAGGCGGATTTATCTACATCAGTGCAGATGTGGACCCCTCTTACACTAAGCCGACTTTGGAGCAGATAGAACTTGAAATGAACAAGCTCAGAGAAGAAATTGTACCAGCTGCTGAACTGACTATGGTCAAAAACTATGTGCTCGGTCAGTCCTTACACTTACTGGACGGTCCATTTGCCAAAGGACAACTGATAAAAAACCTCAAAGTAAAGCAACTCAAACTCGATAATTTCAATGCTAATGTGGAGCAGATAAAAGCTCTGGATGCCGAAGAACTAAGGAGGGTGGCTAGAAAATATCTCAATTTTGAGGATTACACCATCGTAATGGCTGGAATTAAACAACCTGGGTAACGATTTAGCCAAAAAAACACTATGTAAGCTATTGATTAGTAGTAGTCCTATAAATATCTGATAATCAGATATGTTATAATCGTTTTTTATTTACTTTAAGTAGCAAAATATTGCCAAATCATCCCTAATTATGAGTATAATTGCCGTCGAAATAGCGTTGATAAGATTGGTATCACAGCGTACAACCTTCCAACTTTTTTCTGCAAATTATTGTATCCCTACCTATTCCCCCAGATAAGGGGAACAGTATTTGATTTGTGTAAAGGATTAACATCGTATTGAAATTCATTCATGGGTTTATTTAGTTTTTTCAGACAAGAGTTAGCAGTCGATTTAGGGACAGCTAATACATTGATCATCCAAGATGGGAAAGTGGTTGTAGATGAGCCATCCATCGTCGCTATTAATCGACAAACCAATGAAATACTAGCAGTGGGAACCAAGGCGATGCTTATGCACGAAAAGACCCACGCCAATCTCGAAACCATCAGACCCCTTAAAGATGGTGTAATTGCAGATTTCCAAGCAGCAGAAAGCCTCATACACGGACTGATAGGCATGATAGGTGAAAGAAAGCGTTTCTTTTCTCACCTTAAGATGGTTATCTGTATTCCTTCTGGTATCACCGAAGTGGAGAAGAGGGCCGTTTTTGATTCTGCTGACCACGTGGATTCCAAAGAAACTTATTTGATACATGAGCCTATGGCGGCTGCACTAGGAATAGGACTAGATGTAATGGCGCCACAAGGGAATATGATCATAGATATAGGGGGTGGAACAACTGAAATCGCCGTAATAGCTTTATCAGGAATTATTACTGATCAGTCCATCCGTGTGGCTGGAGATGAGTTTACCAATGATATCGTAGACTTCATGAAGCGCAAGCACAACCTGCTCATAGGCGAGAGAACTGCTGAAAACATAAAGATTACTATCGGATCTGCGCTGGAAACGCTGCCCAATCCACCCGAAAAAATGGGAGTCAATGGCCGAGACTTACTTACTGGTATTCCAAAGCAAGTCATCACAGATTACTCTGAAGTTGCAGAATCACTAGACAAATCAGTTGCCAAAATAGAAGAAGCCGTTCTCAAAGCACTAGAAGATACCCCGCCTGAGTTGGCTTCTGATATCTACAAAAACGGCATATACTTAACAGGTGGTGGCGCCTTACTAAGAGGTCTGGACGAGAGACTGGCAAGAAAAACCAAGCTAACCGTCCATGTTGCCGAAGATCCTCTTAAAGCCGTTGTAAGAGGTACTGGCTTAGCACTCAAGAACACTGAAAAGTTTACCTTCTTAATGGACCGCCAATCACTCTAACGTTATAATTTTATATGACAAATGAGAAATTTACTCTATCTCATATTCAGGTACAGTGCATTTCTTGTGTTTATCCTTCTGGAAGTAGTAGCATTCTACCTGATTATAAATTACAATAAAAGTCAAGGAGAAATCTGGGCTCATTCTGGCAATCTACTCACTGGTAGTATCAATAAACGTATCCAAGGTGTAGAAGACTTTGTTACACTTAGAGATCTTAACGATAGTCTTTTCCGAGAAAACGCCAAATTATTAGAGACCATTCTTAACTATAGAATTTCTGAGGACAACAAATTCCAGAATTTTGAAGCCAGCATCACAGATACCAGTCTACAGTATCAGCTTATTCCTGCCAATGTCTGTGATAAATCGATCAATCTCAGAAATAACTTTATGACCTTGTGTGCGGGTTCTGAAGATGGTATCACACCACTCATGGGTATTATATCTAAAGATGGTGTTATAGGCTTGGTCAAAAGAGTTTCTAAGAAATTCTCCACAGTACAATTGCTCATTAACAGTCAAAGTAGAATCAGCGCCATGATCAACAATAAAGGTTACCACGGCAATCTAATTTGGGCATCAGAGGACATAAGAGAAATGAAGCTACTGGATGTACCTAAGCATTCTAATATTTCGATAGGAGATACTGTAGTTACAAGTGGATTTTCCATTTCTTTTCCTAAATATGTTCCTATAGGCAAAATCAAGGATTTCAGTATAGTCGGTGGAAGTAACAACTTTGATATTACGGTACAATTAGATTACGATCTATCCCAGGTCACTACTGTATATGCAGTTAATTTCATAGATTCAGAAGAAAAAAAAGAAACGATAGAGGCGCAAGATGAATAAACTCATTTCAAGAAATATTATCAGAGCTATATTCCTCTTAGCTATCCAACTGCTCTTACTGAGAAGGATAAATCTGACCTTTGGAGATTTCAATTACATCCACTTATCCATCTACCCACTAATCATTGCATTGTTCCCACACAAGATGTCAAGACCGTTGGTTATACTAGTTGCTTTTTTTATTGGCCTTTCAGTAGATGTCTTTTATAATTCACTTGGGGTACATGCTGGCACTTGTGTCTTGGTGGCATTTCTGAGGCATTATATTCTAATGCTAATTTCGCCTACAGATGGTTATAAGGGAGACAGTCTGACTTCCTACAAATATGGTATAGCTTGGTCTCTTACCTATCTTTCCATGTTTTTACTGATCCACCAGCTTACCTTATACAGCCTAGAGGCATTTTCTCCCGTTTATATTAAAGAAATAGTTCTGAGAACTATCTTTAGTTTTATTGCATCTTTATTCTTGATAATGATAGGACAACTCATATTCAATCCAAAATACTAAGGCACCTTGAAATTAGATTCCAGGCAGTTACCCATTCTTATTACCTTCTTGATCAGCAGCTTGGTCTTGATATACAAACTGGCTGACCTTCAGATTTTCAATACGACTTATAAAAAACTGGCAGAGCGGACCGTCTTGGACAAACAGACAAAGTATCCATCCAGAGGTAATATTCTAGACAGAAATAATAAGCTACTCACCTATAACAAGCCTATCTACGATCTTGAAATGATATATAAGAATGTAGATGCCGAGATGGATACGGCCTTATTTTGTGAACTACTGGAAATTGACATCCCTACTTTCAAAAGCAATCTGAATAAAAACTGGAGAGACAAGCGTTTTCATAAATCTCTTCCGACAACCTTTATGTCCAAAATCAGCCCAGAGAAATATTCCAGATTCCAGGAACATCTTTTTCGTTTCCCTGGCTTCTACCCTCTCAGCAAGAGTATCCGTTCATATCCTCATGAATCAGCAGCACATGCTCTAGGCTATCTTGGAGAAGTGGATATGAATCTGATTTCTAAAGAGGGTACGGATTATGTAAGAGGAGATTATATCGGCAAGAGCGGCCTCGAAAAAAAATACGAACAACTACTTAAAGGAGTAAAAGGATTCAAATTTCTCATGCGAGACAATGTAGGGAGAGAAGTCGCAGCATTCAATGATGGTAAACTGGATTCCTTGTCCAAAGAAGGTGTAGACCTATATTCTACTATAGATCTGGACTTGCAAAAGTATTGTGAAGACTTGATGGCAAATAAAAGAGGAAGCATCGTTGCCCTTGAACCCAGTACTGGTGAAATCTTAGCCATGGTCTCCTCCCCTACTTATGATCCTAATGCACTGAATCTAGATGAGGACAGAAGTAAAGCTTTCAAGAAACTCTATTCAGACAAAATACAAAAACCACTATTGGACAGGTCCATTGCTGCCAAGTATCCACCTGGATCCATTTTTAAGCCAGTGCTCTCCTTGATAGCTATGCAGGAAGGTGTATTCAGTCCGTACAAAAAGGTAGAATGTTATGGCGCCTACGAGTACCGTACTTTCAAATTTGGTTGTCACAATCATACACCACAGACCAATGTAAAGTCAGCACTGATGCATTCTTGCAACAGTTACTTTTTCGAAATGGTCAGAAAACTGATAGAGAAAGAAGGGTATAACAACCCAGAAATAGGACTTAATATTCTGAGAAGTCATCTGCAAGATTTCGGTCTGGGTAGACCATTAGGGATAGACTTGCCTAACGAAAAATCTGGTTATGTACCTACCCCAGAACACTACGACAATCTATACAGGAATGCAGGAGCTAACTGGAAGTCTACCTACATCATGTCGATAGGTATCGGACAAGGAGAGTTAGATCTGACTACTTTACAAATGGCCAACCTTGCTGCAATAATCGCGAATAGGGGCCACTACATTACACCACATCTTATTAAAGGTTATAGTGACCCAAGACTCAAAATATCTGATGAATATAGGGCCAAAAGGCTCGTCCGTATAGACCATGAACACTTTGACCCCGTCATAGAAGGTATGCGCTGGGCCATCTTATATGGAACAGGATACAGAGCCAATACTGCCGGGATTTCCATCTGTGGCAAAACAGGAACTTCGCAAAATCCACATGGAGATGACCACTCGGTATTTTTTGCTTTTGCCCCTCAGGATGACCCTAAAATAGCACTAGCCGTCTATGTAGAGAATGCAGGCTTTGGTGGAGACATAGCAGCACCTATAGCCAGTCTAGTCATAGAAAAACATATCAAAGGAGAAAGTAGAAGACCAAAGCTCGAGGAAGAAATGAAAAACAAAGATCTTATCTCTAAGGATATGCCAGAAGAAACATTGACCCAACTTGAAACCAGTTCTACCAACCAAAACTAAGCATGAAGATATCTAGCATCGTCGCCGTCAGTGACAATAATGCTATCGGCATAGACAATGATTTGCCATGGCATATGCCTGCCGATCTGAAATTTTTCAAAGAGACAACTCTTGGGCATTATGTGGTGATGGGTAGAAAAAGTTTTGAATCAGTAGGACGACCACTGCCTGGCAGAACCAACATCGTCGTTACCCGCAACAAGCAGTTTTATAATTCAGGTGTGATAACTGTAAATTCTATACCCGATGCAATAATGGCAGCGCAGAAGACCCAGCAAAAAGAACTGTTTATTATCGGAGGTAGCAATATCTACCAACAGACCATGCCACTCTGGGACAGATTATATCTGACAAAAATCCACACAGAGATAAAAAATGCCACAGCCTTCTTTCCCCAAATGGATATGAATAAATGGCAACTTATTGCTAAAACCGCCCACAAGGCTGACATTAAAAATGCTCATGATTACACCTTTTGCACTTATGAGAGGCCATGGTAGTTTTGTATATTAGTCTTACAAACTAAATATCTTGAAAGAGGAGTTATTGCATATACTATGGAAAACAAAGAGACTGGATTTCTCTGAGCTCTTCACAACCGAAGGTGAAAAAGTAATTATCCAAAATTTCGGTATTCACAATTATGACGCTGGACCAGATTTCCTTAATGCCAAAGTAAAAATAGGAACCACTATCTGGAATGGACACATAGAAATGCACCTCAACTCTTCTGCCTGGAATCAGCACAAACATCAACATGATCCAGCTTACAACAACGTCATCCTACATGCGGTGTATACAGATGACAAAACCATACACAACGAAAATGGACAGACAATTCCGACCATCATACTCAAGGATAGAATAAAACCCAAACTAATAACTAACTACGAATATCTTATAGCCGGCCTAAACTGGATTCCCTGTGCCAATCAAATAGAAAAAGTGGACCAGTCCAAAGTGCCTTTCTTTTTGGAACGATTGGTTACTAAGCGACTGCTCAGAAAGCAAGCTCAGATAAAAATCCTCCTAGACAAAAGCAAAAACGACTGGGAAGAAGTACTCTATCACTTGCTACTCAAATACCTAGGCCTAAAAGTCAACAACGAAGCCTTCGTAAGTCTAGCAGAAATTGTTCCCTATAGCCTCCTCAAAAGACAGAATTCCCTAAAGCAAAAAGAAAGTCTACTGCTCGGGCAATCAGGTATGCTCACAGGAAAAGAAGATTATATCATTGACTTACAAAAAGAATACAAGCACCAGAAAGCCAAATTTGACTTAAAGTCGATGTCAGGTGTAGAGTGGAAATTTTCTAAACTCAGACCAGCGAATTTCCCTTCGCTCCGATTGGCACAACTAGCGGCCATCTATGACAAAACACCAAAATTCTTTTCTACAATTATTTCTAGCCCTCAGCTGGAGACTTTAATCGAGCTGCTTTCAGTTTCCGCCAGCAGCTACTGGGATACCCATTACCTACCTAACAAGGTGTCTACTAAAAAGAAAAAAGCCATAGGCAAGACTACTCAGCACATTCTTATTATCAATGTTATCGTGCCCTTAATCTTTGCTTATGCCGACCTTATCGCTGATGATGTCCTAAAAGAAAAAGCCATAGATCTCTTGTATGGATTACCAGCAGAAAAGAACAAAATCATCACTCAATGGAAAAAGCACAATATCAATGTAGCTTCTGCCGCCCAGAGCCAAGCCTTACTGGAGCTCAAAAGTGATTATTGTGATAGGCAGAAATGTCTGGACTGTCAGATAGGGCAGCAGATCTTGTTTGGTTAAATGCTTTAAACCCAAACGATTGGGATGCGGTTTGATAAAATAATTATCATCTTGTGACTTCCATGAGAAGAAACATCATCTCTTTCATATTACTTGCACCTTTTGCTCTGATCTATGGAGCAATGATAGCCTTACGTAATATTTTCTACGAAGCAGGCTTGCTGAAGTCTACCAGTTTTAGCCTGCCAGTTATCAATGTTGGAAATCTTTCACTCGGTGGTACTGGAAAGACACCACATATAGAATATCTCATCCAGCTGCTCTCACCATATATTACTGTTGCTACACTGAGTCGAGGCTATAAAAGAAAGAGCAAGGGTTTCCGATTAGTAACCACCCGCGATACAGCTATGACCGCAGGAGATGAACCTCTACAGTTCAAAACAAAGTTTCCCAGTATACCTGTTGCTGTTTCTGAAAGTAGAAACATAGGTATTCCTATGATGCTACAAAAACATCCATCTATTCAGACCATCTTACTGGATGATGCTTTTCAGCACAGATCAGTAGTACCCGGGCTTAACATCTTGCTTACACCTCATCAGGAACCCTTCTTCGAGGACTACCTCTTGCCATTGGGCAGGCTGCGTGAACCTAGGAGCGCATACGAGAGAGCAGACATCATTATTCTAAGCAAGTGTCCAGATGACTTTCCTGAAGAAGAGCAAACAGCGGTCATAGAACTGATAAAACCTCTGAAACGGCAAAAAATCTTTTTTACCCGTTATAAGTATTTGCAACCTTACTTTCTCTTTGATAATAAAGTTAGGATTGAGTTGGATGAGCATGCGCATGTTGTCCTGATCTCAGCTATAGCAAAGGTGGATTACCTATTATCCTATTTGGAAGCAAAGACCAATGTGGAGAATGTTGTCAAGTTTGAGGATCATCACTACTTCTCTGATCTTGAGCTGGAGCAATTCAAGAAGATCTATGATAACATCGGGATAGAAAATGCTTTCTTTCTGACTACCGAGAAAGATGCGATGCGTCTAATGCTACATGCAGATTTTATTCAGAAACATAGCATTCCGATATTTGTTTTGCCCGTAGAAGTAGAATTTCTCAATGATCAGGCTGAAGCATTTGAAAGGAGGATCCAGGAATTTTTGTTGGAATTTAGTGTTTAGTAAGGTCCATAAACAAGAAAAAGCACTACGCTTGTGCTTTACTTTTCTGCTGTAGTGCTTTTTCGATTTGTGAGCTGAAGAACTCAGTCTACGTCTAGAACCATCAAAAGGATTAATCGCTCGATCAATTTTTACTTTCAATGGTCTGTTCTTGTTCTTTTTCATGACCATTAATTTTTATGTTGCAAAAATACATGACAGCTAACTTATTATGAGGTGTAATTAGTTCCACTTAATGTCATTTAGGCTAGCAATAGCAGAAAAAAGACAGAATAAACCCAAGTCTTGCATGTAAAAAAAGGAGTAGCTTTGTAGGGAAATGAGACTATTTTACTGGATTTTGCTTTGCTTTCTAGGGCAGTTGTCCATTGGACAAGAAGTAGATACACTGCAGCAAGAGCTGATTCCTTTCTATGCTAGGGGGCATCAGTTCTACCATCAGGCTGACCGATATGATGTCAGTCAAAAAGAATTCCAAAATATACATACAGCAATAAGGAGACTTTCTCCTACAAGCCTTAGAGCCTTGGCAAGTAATATTGATCGAGATAGCATTACTGGTATCCAGTATTTTCCACCAGTGCGCAAAGGCTTTCTATCTACGTTTTACAAAAATCCTCTGAGGCTCTTCGAGGTGCAAACGCCAGTATTTAAATTGGGTCTCAACCTGATAGCACATTTCAAAGGTGGTAGGGAAACAGAAGAAGGACTTACAGTTTTCAAAAACACTAGAGGCATAGAACTCTACGGATCGCTAGATGACAGACTCTATTTTTATTCTACCTATCACGAGAATCAGTCTAATCTGCTGAACTACCAGCAGCCTTTTATAGACACTAACAAATCTTTCCGTGGATATGGTAACTACAAGATTTATCAGAGTTCAGTTATACAATCTTTCAGTGGTTACGACTATGGTTATGCGGAAGCTTATCTAGGTTATAATTTATCTAAGCATAGCAGACTATCCTTGGGCCATGGCAATCACTTTATAGGCAATGGCATGCGATCCCTTTTACTAGATGATAGTGGACCGAACTACTTCTATCTGAAACTCGATGTCCAAGTATGGAAACTACATTATCAGAGTATCTGGGCTGAACTGTCTACCTTGCCAGCTAGACTAACGCCTAACAATATTTTACTGCCCAAGAAATATATGGCCAGTCACTACCTTAGTATTAAGCCAAGGCAGAATATAGAATTAGGTTTCTTTGAAACAATTATCTTCTCCAGAGAAAATCAGTTCGAATTACAATATCTCAACCCTGTCATATTCTATCGTACTATAGAACTACAACTGGATAGTCCTGACAATGTACTCCTAGGTTTTAATTTCAAATGGAATCTATTCAATCAATTCTCAGTTTATAGTCAGTTCATTCTGGATGAATTTAATTTAGGACAATTGACTTCTGGAAATAATTGGTGGGGAAATAAGTTTGGTTATCAGTTTGGGGTGAAATATTTTAATGTTGCAAGTATAGACAGACTTGATGCGCAAATAGAAACTACTACAGTAAGACCATACACCTATTCGCATGGTCAAAAATCTATAGATTTTCCCGAATATTCTATTGCAAACTTCAGTCATTATGGTCAGCCCTTGGCACATCCACTGGGAGCTAACTTTAGAGAATTTCTTGCAAGGCTACGCTATCAACCTCTTGATGATCTTAGTATAGAATTCAGGTATATGCATACAATTTTCGGTCAGAATACTTCGGATAATTTTGGCGCTGATATATTGGTTCCTAGTGATACAAGGATTTCAGACACGGGAATCCTTCAGAACCAAGGTGCAAAAAGCACAATAAACATGCTAGACTTTACGGCCTCTTATGAGATGACCTATAATATGATTGTAGACTTACAACTTATGATAAGGTCGGACGAAAATGCCATTCTTGGTTCTACTAACAGTAGATACTTTGGCTTAGGATTCAGGTATAACTACACAGAGCGAAGAATTGATTACTAGTAGGAGTCACAATTCTTAATGTGCGGTTAAAATCTAACTACTTATAAGAAATTGGTCTAATCTAAATCTCATTTTTAAATTATAAAAGTCATATTTGCACAACTTATAAAGAAAGGAGGAGGGACAGGCCCTATGAATCCTTGGCAACCAGCGCTAGTATGGTGCCAATTCCTGCTCAGCAAAAACGGCTGATAAAGATAAGAGAAGAAATTCCAACTCTCCTTCCCACCTTTCTAAGTAAGCGCAGCAGACATTTACGGCGTCATCCACGCACGTCGTCCAAGTGGGAC
>CAZKXO010000024.1:0-21884 GCA_964556525.1 uncultured Saprospiraceae bacterium | reverse complement strand
ATAATTTTTATCAGAGATTGCCTTCTGAGCAATTAGTCATCTTGTTACTAATCAGTTGTGAAGAGCTTGTTTCTGATGGAGGCACCAATTGGATGAATCATCCACTCTATTCCAAGGCTCATAGTGTGGTAAGAAATTTTTTCGAGAATAATAGTTCTATCCTTGCTGCTTTGTACCAAGAAGCTGGTGTCGAGCTAGATCCTTTAGCTCTAGCGTCAGAACACAAGGCCATGCTTGCTGAAATGAACATAGTGCTAGACGTAGATGAAGAAGAGTTATTCATACAAGACATCTTGGACGATGCTTCCGATGCGGCTTTGTATAAATTTTTGACGGCCAGGCAAATGATAAAATTTGGGCCCAAAAGCATCTACAATATAACTGGTGTTGTCAAGGATATTTTTTCGGGTTCTGAATACAGTCTGGCTGGAAGATTTAAAGAAGATTTCTCTGAACTACCTAATTTCAGAATACCCAAAGAGAAAGTATATGTGTCCAGCGTTCAGTTCTGGTATGACCTCATGCCTGAGCAGAAAGATGAATTACGAGCACAGGTTCTGGCAAAAGCGGATAATGGAAAATTAAGCATCAGCAATGCCAAGACAAAGCAGCGTCTTGATGCACATCGTACTAATGTTCTGAATCTTATTACTTCTCCGCTCCTCTGCTGGGTAAAACACAGAGAAAAGTATCTTATTCCTCAGTGGAATCTTCTAGAAGATGAATCAGGAAAAAAGCTTAGGCAACTGCATAACAAGCGAAAGAAAAAACTGCGCGAAGAAAAAAAGTTACTGGAAGGACATCTCAAATCAATAGCTAAGTTAAATAGCTTGCAAGAACTACTAGCTTATCAAGAGCGACATAATCCTTCCTTTTCTGATGAAACCTTGCAAAGAAAATGGGAACATGAGTTCAAAAGAATGGAAATCATCTTTCTAAATCGAGCGAGTTACTACAAATCAAGAATGGAAGAGTTTGGGTTTCCAGATACAATCTTAAATAGTAAACTAAAAGCTGTATGGCTAAATGAAATTTTGCAAATAGAAGAGGAGGTAAAGCCTTATATAAATTTTGTCAAAAAAGCCTTTCAGTCTGCCTTGCCTGTTAGGAAAACGGTTGTCTTCAGTGAGGATAGACATATCAATGATGGATTGGAGTTTGATCCTGATACCTTGTATGATCATGAAAAATGGATACGTGCAGATGTAATGAAAGCGATGCAAACCAAGGTGGACCTTGGAGAAGCCATCCAGATTAATACTTTCTGTCTGGATTACTCTGGCTCTATGTATGACGACAGGATGCGCAACCTTTTCAAGACCTTATACTTGCTGGTGCTGGGTCTAGAAGATAGAAAGTCCTATGATGCATTCCATTTTTTCAGTGATCGCTTCATTGATGTTGTAGGATTTTCGAGTGAGTATACAAATAGGAAAGTACTGCTTAAAATTTTAAGACAAATTACGGAGTTGTATAATTCAGAGTTGATCTTCAGAGGTGCAGGTGGTACCAATATTTCTGATGGCATAGCCAAGTCCAATGAAAAAATGCAGACATTCCGAGCTGAATTTATTGAGCAAAATCCAGAAGCCAATATCGTCTGTTCCATTTTCGTTATCACAGATGGTCAGCCTTCGTTGGGTATTACCGAAAATGCTGAACTCAATGAATTTGTAGAACAACAACGTAAGCAGGGTGATGTGGAAATAAAGGGTATTTTTATCAAGTCTGAACAAGAGGAGCACATGGAGGTGATGGAAAAGATATTTGGTACTGAGCATTATGTGGAGACAAGTAATTTTCAGGAAGGAGTCAATAAATTTGTAAGAATAATGACACAGACCTACAAGCAACAACGTAAGGATTATAAGTGGAAAAAGAAAAAGCAAAAATTGGGTTTAGCAAAATAGTATGACAAATAATTCGGCAGAAGAAACATATAAAGAGATTCTAGGAAGAAAGGTAGATGGTGTCATCTGTAAGTTCTATCATGTGCTTTCTGAGGTTATTATAGTAGAAGATGGAAAGAATAATGCGAGGGCTATCGACCTGTCGCACTTTCCACACAAAGTTGTGCTCTACGAAATAGAGGGTTCTGTAGTCAGAGAGGTTCTGCTTACTGCAAATCGACAAATGTTCCTGTTCACGACAGACACAAAACAATATCTGGTCAATAATCAGAACCAAGTGGTAGAAGATTCTACACAATGGGCCGACGCCTACTTCGAATCATTATCCAATAGTTTCTATAGGAAAAGTGAGAGAGATTTTTGGTATGATTTGGAAGGATTTAAGCTGGAAGAAAAAATATTCTTGCAAGGGGATGTACTCACTTCTTTGTACTCAAAGACAAGCAAGCAATCCGTTCTCTTTAGGAATCAGAATCTCTATGTGAGTAAGAACAAACGACTGATTCAGTTAGGCAAGTTGGTGTTTAATCAAAACTTGGAAACTATCAATTACTTCGGAGATAAAATAACAGGTCTTGGAGTTGCCAATATAAACTTGGGTGATAATTTAATTGTTCAGGAAGTAAAGTTAGGTTTAGACAGGACGGTCTTCATAGATGAATTTACGCATGAGCCTTATCTTTTTAGGGGAAAGAGGGTAGTAAAACATCTAGGTAGTCATCAGTACGGACAACGCAGAATAGAATTATTTCAGACAGAGGAAGAGAGTTTTGGGGTAGATGGCTCTACTGGGCAGTTGTTAAGTTATAATGAGAAGCCACTTCAGATTGCGGAACCAGACTATGTGCATTTTAATAATTGCGAGCTGATCAAAGTAAGTGATGGACAGAAACAGTTCTATTACGACCTGAATAATAATACTGCCTTCAGTTCCAGTATGCCTGAAGATATTACTATTTCTAGTATAGACAATGCCTATGTCAGGATAGGGCACTCCAAGCTATTTAATGTTGCAAGTCCCAAAGAAGAATTTGTGATACTAGAGGAGGACGGGAGTTCCTTTACACTAGATGATGGGACTTTTGTACCTCAGAGAGTAGAAGATCCAAGTAGATACGTTAAGTATTTTGGGTTTGCATATATCGATGGTCAACGAAAATTATTTTCCAAATCACAATTAAGGGTATGCAGGTTTGGAAAGGATGGACTGGAAGTATCTGAAATAAAAGTTGACAATTCTGACAAACTGATAAACGCTATAGATGTACATGGTAACAACTTAGTTCTTGATATCCGGCATGGCTTTGAAGAAGTAACCATGGCTGAGACAGAGGGTCTTAAGATATTAGAAACTTATGGAGCAGTCATGTCCATAGGAAGTATGCGCTTACAGCATGTGCTTGTAGAAACACTAGGTGGTCAGATGAAGAGGGTAGTAGACATAAATGATGCAACTTTACCCTCATTCACTTTACCTGTAGATCTGACCCAGATAAGTGATGAAGAGCTTCAGTCTGTATTTGCAGGTAATCATATTACGGAAATCATATTTTCAGAGGAGACCTATCTAGAAGGAAGAGCCTATGTCAATGCCGCCTTCCATTCCTTCACTGGGAAAGAATACCGTGTTATTCTAGATAAGTCTACAGGAAGGCCATTGCATCTTCAGGGTTTAGGATATAGGAATGAGTTGGCTTCTTATTGGGTAACCCATACATTAAAAAATTATTTCTACTTGGGTGAAAACAGAATGGTGGGGGTGCGCACTATTAGCGAAAGTCTTAAAGAAAATGAGCTCTTGCTTTCTGTGCAACAAGCTACCAGTTGGCTGGCTTTTGGCGATGGTTACTTGCCTATCTTTAAGCAACTTGTAGAAATCGAAGATACCCTTACTGATACCTGGAATTACCATTTACTAGAATTGAGGCAATCATCAGCTGAAAAAGAGTATGTCGCAGTGGAAAAGAAGGCTCCATATCGTCTGCTGGCACAAGGCAAAGGCAAGGATCTTAAACCCAAGATAGTTAAGAGTACCAAGAAGTCCATCAGATCCCCTGAAGGTCTTAACGCATTGCAGAAACTTTTCTCTATAGGCTCAGGGACTTTAGTTGACGTAGAATAGCTAATTGGATTGAGTTATAGTCTGTAGACTAAGATTCTGCCAGTGTAGAATAGCAGACACTATTACCTGCTTCTGACCTATGTTTTTTAAAGATTAAAACTATTTTTAAGGAATGCAGTTTTTGCTTCACACTTTGAATATCAAAAAGAACAGATATGAATAATAAAGGCATAATTACCAAAGTGAGCCAACTAAGTTTTGATGACACCTATAATAAGTTAAAAGGTATTCTAGAAAACAACCCCAATCTAAAAGTCCTTCTCGAACTCAATCATCAGGCTAATGCAGCTTCTGTAGATCTTGCTTTACCACCTACCAGAATAATACTTTTCGGTAATCCAAGATTGGGAACACCACTTATGTTAGGAGGAGACTTGACTGGTTTGGATTTACCACAGAAAATTCTCGTCACTGAAAGAGAGGGAGTAGTGTCACTTTCTTACAATGATCCTATGTATCTTAAGGAGAGACATTCTATAGCTGGTAAGGATGAGGTCTTACAGAAAGTGAGTGGTGCACTAGACAAGATTACCTCAGCGGCTTCCCATTCCTAAATTTTTTTTTGGAAAACTTATTGCTGTTGTATAATAGTGACACTAAGTATCCTGTCTTGGTAAATGGGGGAGGCAATAATTTCTTGTACTTGTCGTAATCTGCTGATATGGATATTACTCAATGAAAATGATACAACTGCCAGAGAAGAAATAAAGTTTGGTGATGACAAGCTTTCTTTCCTGACTGCAGTGTTACTAGATGTAGATCTGCTTATTCTTGCCTCCAACATCTATGGTCTCTATGAGATAATAAGAAAGCTGTAGAGCTCTTAGTAGACATCAATTCTGTAAGAATTTATATAAAGAGTGATTTGTTGGAACAGGGCACCGGTGGGATGAAACTAGTTGCTACATTACTAGTGCAAAGCAAGAATATTGAGTTTTGGGTAGTTAGTGGCCATCAGGATAATTTTTTACTTGATGCACTGAATGGGGAAGCTGAATTCAGTAAGATTCTGGCTAGCTAGATTTATTGTAAGTACTCCTATCGGAATGGCATTTGTTAAAATCTTAGTCAATCCACAAATTCTTAGATAATAATGTCTCACTAGCGAATCAAATTTAGAATTTGAATAACAGATTGTAATATGTAATAACTAGCTTTGCTTGCAATGAAAAAGTTATTAGTTACAGGTTCTTCAGGATTAATAGGCTCGGAGGTTTGTATGCATTTTGGTGCATTGGGTTGGGAGATACATGGCGTAGATAATAATCAGAGAGCCGTTTTTTTTGGGGAGAGAGGTGATACCAGATGGAATCAGAATCGGTTAGCAAAAGACCTTAAGAATTTCCATCATCATGAGATAGACATACGAAATCGTCCGAAGGTTATCGAGTTGATTGCAGAACTTAAGCCTGATGCTATAGTTCATACAGCTGCTCAGCCTTCACATGATAAAGCTGCTGAGATCCCATTTGAAGATTTTGATACAAATGCTGTAGGTACTTTCAATCTGCTAGAAGCAACACGTCGATATTCTACTGAAGTCCCCTTCGTGCATCTTTCCACCAATAAGGTATATGGTGATGCACCTAATAACATTTCTATGGTAGAATTGGACAAGAGATATGAATATGACGATCCTAACTATGAGTACGGAATTCCAGAGACTTTTAGTATCGATCAGAGTAAGCATTCCTTGTTTGGTGCATCAAAAGTATCTGCGGATATTTCTGTGCAAGAGTATGGCCGCTATTTTGACCTGCCTACTGCTTGCTTAAGAGGTGGCTGTCTGACAGGACCTAATCATAGTGGTGTCGAATTACATGGCTTCTTAAGCTATCTTATCAAGTGTAATCTTATTGAGAGAGAGTATACTATATTTGGTTATAAGGGTAAGCAAGTTAGAGACAACATACATTCTCATGATGTGGCTAGATTTATAGAAGAGTTTATAAAAGCGCCACGTGTTGCAGAGGTGTACAATCTGGGTGGGGGTAAGGACAATACCTGTTCTATCTTGGAAGCCTTTGATATGATTTCAGATATTTCAGGAATACCTATGAGGTATCAGTATAGTGATCAGAATCGAATAGGAGACCACATTTGCTATTACTCTGATCTTAGAAAGATGAAAAGCCATTATCCTAATTGGGACATCACAAAATCCATCAAAGATATTTTCCAAGAAATACACGACTCTTGGACAAGTAGAGTAGCATTATAATAGTGGTATTCTGATGGAAGTAACCATTGTTAATAGATATTATCCTCCCAGTAAAGTTGTCATTGCTGAGTCAGCAGCAGATCTAGCTCGATATCTTATGGCAAAAGGTATCCATGTTAAGGTAGTATATACTACTGCCAAATATAAAGGTGTAGGCGCCGAAGGTGAACCCATAGGAGAGTTGCATACCATCCGATCTATCTATGATGGGGAAAATAAAATTTTTCGACTACTAAGTTCGTTTATTGAAAGTTATAGACTCATTAAAAAAGCACTTACTGTTTCCATGGGTCCTATAATTATTATGACCGCACCAGGCTTTTTAGGGTTTTGGGCTTCTAAGTTATTTGGGAAACAACAAAAGAAATGGCTGTATTGGACCATGGATTTGTTCCCTGAGGCTTTTGTCGCCGCAAATTTGGTCAAGCCTAAAAATCCAATATATAAATACATCAAAAAAGTCACCTATTCGTATCCGCCTATGACTTTAATTGCTTTGGGACGTATACAAGCTGATTATGTTCAGCAACAGTTTCACAAAGATATTCCTACTGTCGTTTTACCCTGCGGAGTTTTGTTGGATCAGCAGACCACAACTGAAACACCTGATGAGAAACCCTCATGGAAAGGTAGTCCAGATAAAATATACTTTGGTTATGTAGGTAATATGGGACAAGCACATTCTGCTGAGTTTGTACTGCACTTTATAAAGACGATAGACCCAGAAAAACACAGACTTATTTTGGTTGTCTATGGGAATAATGCACATGTGATAAAACAGTACTTAGCTGATAATCCCACTGAAGGCGTACTACTACTCGACTATATTCCTAGGGAAAAACTTCGTCACATAGATGTACACTTAGTCAGTCTAAAGTCAGAATTTGTCAATGTATGTGTGCCATCAAAACTGGTAAGTGCGGTTCATCAAAGCTCGCTATTCTTATTTCACGGAATAAGAGAATGTGATAATTGGGATTACTTGCAAACTGCTGGCTGGCTCATAGAAGAAGGAGAGCATATGACAGCCCAAATAGAAAGTTTTTTGAATACTATATCTAAGGATAAAATAAATGAAAAGAGGGCTACTGCGTCCCATATGCCAGGTCAGTTATATAATGATGTAGTGAAGGCATACGAAAAAATAGCTACTACCTTGAGAGAGGAAACGATGTTGTAAAGACAAGGATCTATTTTCCTTCAGAATCCTCCCTTTTGCCTCCTATAGTATCAAAGATGAAATCGTAAGTAATAAACAGCATAGCTGAATAGAATCTGCTGCTTACATTTTCTTTACCAGTTATTTGGAATAAATTTTCTTCATCTATATCGGCAAGATCTGCCAATTGTCTTCCTCTATCCTTTCCACCAAAACCAATGTCTAGACCTACAGAAATTTGATTCTTGCCGAACTGGAACATGCCACCTCCTGAGACGTGAAAAATGTCACCTGTTGTGCCTAGATACTCTGTTGTATTATTAAATTTGAGACTATTGTTCTGATCTAAATCAGTTCTGAAACCAGCAAGTAAAGTCAGATTTTCTGACGACCTATGTAAGATTCCAGCTGCTACATTGAAAACGGCTTCATTCTCACTTGTGAGCCTTATGGGTACTCTTTCTGGATTGGTCGATAACATGTCAAAGCTGTCATCGTTATCCTGTAGTATAGTATATTCGGCAACTTGACTAAAGTACTCCATGGAAATAGAAAGAACATCTTTTCCAAGCTTAAGATCAAAACCTAATCCTACTGAACTTGCTGTATTGAAATCTTCCAAGAAGACACTATTGTTTCTATTAGCTACAGTTTCTGAGATGATGTCGATGTCAGTAGTGTTGATTCTATTATCATCCACAAAGTAGTCTCCAGTTTTTCTTATGATTCCATAGAGAGGAGTGGTGGCCGTTATGCCTATATTAAATAAGTCGTGCCTATAAGAAAAACCGAGCTTAGTAATAAAGCCGCTACTTATTCCCAGACCATAAGCCAGTTGGTAACGCCATCCTAACAATACTTGACTTGGAATTGAAATAGGGACAATTTCTTTCTTTAGATTAAAATTCAGTTCTTGGCTGTGCCATACAGAGAACTGACTGATGCCTATACCTATCCTTGGGGATACCCTATAAAAGAGACCTACGCCATACCAGTCTTCAGATATTTGCCTTTCGAAATCCAAGTCACCACGAAATAAAAGCAGAGAGGTATTATTCACTCTGTCCACAACTCTGTCTTCGTATTTTATATCTGTCTTAAATCTTTTGAAAGCAGCAACACCTACAACGAACTTATCAGACTTGAAAGGTTTGAACCTTACACCTAGAAAACCAGGTGCAAAACTGAGTCCATTGTCCTGGATTACATTGTCGTCTCCGATAAAGTTGTTGGTTTGTAGATTGGAGTAGCTTGGACTGAGGAATGAAAAGGCAAATCCTAAGTTGTCATCCATCCCGATTGTGCCCGGATTATAGAATATTGAAGTCTCACCCTCTGCAGATGCTATTACGGCTCCATTGAGCAAGAGACCTTTGGCGCCATACTGATGTGTCCAGTAATGGGCATCTATCTGCGAGAGTAACTCATTGGGGACAACAAGCGCCCATAAGCACAGGCCAATAACTAGTTTAGAAAGCATCTTATAATTCTTAGAATACAAGATAAGCATTTCTTAATTTGAATTTGCTGGAGTAGTTGCTTTCTTAAAACCGTCTATGTTATAACTATAAGTCAGATATAGGTTGTTTTGAGTAGCTAGTGGTCTATCGGAATAACCTTGCTGACGCCAGAAAATAAAACTCAATCCAGAGGTAGCATTTAGCTTGTAATTTACACCAGCCGTATACCTAGCAGCTGCCAGGTCGCTGAAGTCTTTATCCATAAAGAAATCAATACTGACAAATGGGGTTAATGCTGAATCTGTTATCAGAGTGACACCAGGAAACCATCGCACAAAGTCTCTCGCATCAAATCGTCCAAGATGATATCTGAACCCATTAGAGATTTTAAACTTCCCTGACCTGAAACTATTTTTTATGTCAAAAAAAGTAAAGACCATATCTGGTCTGTCCGGCACGAAAAAATGTCTGTCCAGTATGCTGACAGCCCAGCCTTTTCCTAGCTTATAATTGGCAATGATATCTATAGAAGTATTGTCATGACCTGATAGGTCGTTGTTTCTTCTATGTATAGGTTTTACAACCAAGGTCAATTTATCATTGGCCTTATAATTTAAGGCTAAGGCCGTCCATGATGTCAAATCCGCCTGAGAGAGAGCACTAACTGATAGTAATAATGCCAGAGCAGTTATACTTAGTCTTATCATTTATTTAAAAGCGTTTATTCCAGTAACTTCCATTCCAGTAATCAGCAGATGTATATCGTGGGTGCCCTCATAAGTAAGAACAGTTTCCAGATTCATCATATGTCTCATGATAGGGTATTCATTTGTGATACCCATGCCACCATGGATCTGTCTGGCTTCTCTGGCAATCTCTAGTGCCATGTGGACATTGTTTCTCTTGGCCATAGAAATTTGCGCAGGAGAGGCTTTGCCTTCGTTAGCAAGTGTACCTAGTCTCCAAGCCAATAATTGAGCCTTGGTGATTTCAGTAATCATCTCAGCCAGTTTCTTCTGTGTCAGTTGGAAAGCTGCGAGTGGCTTGTCGAATTGTATCCTTTCCTTACTGTATCTTAGTGCTGAATCATAGCAATCCAGAGCAGCTCCGATGGCACCCCAGGCAATGCCATATCTTGCTTTAGAAAGGCAAGATAGTGGACCTTTAAGTCCGGCGACACCAGGAAGGATATTTGCTTTAGGAACTCTGCAATCCTCAAAAACCAGTTCGCCCGTTATACTAGCCCGTAAAGAAAGTTTCCCATGGATCTCTGGTGCAGAGAATCCTTCTGTATCTTTTTCTACAATGACGCCTCTGATTTTTCCTTCCGGATCTTTTGCCCAGACTACAGCGAGATCTGCTACAGGAGAATTGGTAATCCACATTTTAGATCCATTCAGAATGATGTGGTCACCATCTTCTTTATAAGAGGTAAGCATACCACTGGGATTAGAACCATGATCTGGTTCCGTCAGACCGAAGCAGCCGATGTAGTCACCAGAACCAAGTTTCGGTAGATATTTTCTCTTTTGCTCCTCTGAGCCGAATCTATAGATCGGATACATAACTAGTGATCCCTGCACAGAAGCCATGCTTCTGATTCCAGAATCTCCTCGTTCTAGTTCTTGCATGATGATACCATAGGCGATCTCATCCATACCACCTCCACCATATTCTGGAGGCAGGCTAGGAGCATAAGCACCTATTTCAGCTAAGCCTTTGTAGAGATGAGTGGGACACTTTGCCCGCTCTGAATAGTCCTCTATAATTGGTGTAACTTCCTTTTTTACCCAGTCTCGGACAGCTGTTCTAGCGAGAAGATGATCTTCCGATAGCAAAGCATCCACATTATAATGATCGTGGGACTGGAATTTGTCTACCTTGTTAGCAGTAGAAAGCCCTTTTTGGTCCATTTTTCTTGATTTAGTATATAAAGGTATTACTTGTCTCACTAATAGTAGAACTCTTTTTATTAACGTTTTGGATATTATGAACTGACCCCTGAGTTGTTATTTTTGGCGCAATTATGAGATCTGCACAATTCAAGGCCATATTTATGATATTTCTCATTTTTGGAGGGCTGGCCTGGTATCTTTTTGGTGGCAATATATCTATGCCTTCATTGCCTAATTTCAGTGAATGGTTCCAAAAGGAAGAGACAACCACCTCAAATAAAACCTCATCAACTAAGCGTAGCAGTTCGTCCAAAAGTACAGGGCAGGTTATAGACAGTTATAAAGGTGTAAAAGTCTATTATAACGGAAGAGTCAGCAATGTATCCGGCCGAAATACTACTAAAGATGGGTACAATCTTGGCCTCAAGTACCAATGTGTTGAGTTTGCCAAAAGGTTTTATTATGAAGCCTATAACCATAAGATGCCGGACAGTTATGGTCACGCCAGAGATTTTTTCGATGGAAGCTTGGCTCAGGGTGCATATAACAAAACGCGTGGTATGCTACAGTATAGAAACGGTGGCAATGAAAGACCGAAAGCAAATGATCTGGTCATTATAGGACCTTCAGCATTTAATAAGTTTGGTCATCTTTTTATTATCACTAAGGTTACTGATAGTGGTGTACAATTCATTCAGCAAAATCCTGGCCCTAGCAATCCCAGCAGAGGAACATATCCATTATTCAACTCAAATGGCCGTTGGTCGATTAATGCGGATGATGTAGTGGGTTGGCTGCGCCTTAGTTAGATCTATGCTTATCTTTGGTCCCATGACCTATCTCTTCCTAAAAAGCATCCATATTATCAGCATGGTTGCATGGTTTGCAGGGTTGTTCTACCTGATAAGACTGTTTGTGTATCACACAGAAGCTTTTGATAAGCCTTCAGAGGAAGCTGCAATTTTGACTAAGCAGTACCATATAATGGAAGACAGACTTTTTAGGATTATCGTACGTCCGGCTATGGGATTTACCTGGATTTTTGGATTATTATTGATTTACAACAGAGGGTGGGACTGGTTTAAGATCAGTCACTGGTTGCATCTTAAGTTGCTACTGGTCTTCTTTTTATCTGCATATACTGAGAAGAACAAGGATATCATCAAAAAGCTAGCACTAAATGAACGTGTTATGTCAGCTTATCGTTTTAGACTGTATAATGAGGTGCCAACTTTGTTCTTACTAGCTGCAGTATTATTAGCTGTGTATAAAAATTTGACAAACTTTGGCTATACCTTTGCGGCAGTTATCATAGTCGGAATAACCCTGATGCTGATGACCAAATGGTATAAAAACATTAGAAAGACAAAATCAAAGTATAAATGAAAACTTTTCTTAAATACCTTATCATCTTCCTAGTTGTAATTGCACTGCTGGCAGTTGGACTGATGTTCCTTTCGCCATCAAAATTGGTATTT
This sequence comes from uncultured Saprospiraceae bacterium, assembly GCA_964556525.1. Classification (GTDB taxonomy): domain Bacteria; phylum Bacteroidota; class Bacteroidia; order Chitinophagales; family Saprospiraceae; genus RFSX01. Next base: position 9,639 of record CAZKXO010000024.1, on the reverse strand, counting down.
GAAGATTCTGAAGTCTTTGATGCGCCACCGGCGATGGTGTATAATTTGGTGCAGGATTTTAAGAAATGGGAACTGTGGTCACCATGGCAGGAAATAGACCCCACAGCAGAACACAGTTATACAGCTAAGACTGCTGGTGTCGGTGCACAATGGAGCTGGAAGGGCAACGCAGAAATAGGAGAAGGTACACAGACAATGGTAGAAGCAAGAAAGAATGAATTTCTCAAAACTTCCTTAGTGTTTGGAGGCTTCGATGGAGAATCTTTTTCCAGTTGGAATTTCGAAAAAATAGAAGATGGTAAGACTAAAGTTACTTGGGACTTCGATGGAGCAGAGACGCCGGTCGTCTATCGTCCATTTAATTTTCTGATGAAAAAAGGCCAACTCAATACCTACAAAAAAGGATTAGCCAATCTAAAATTAATCGTAGAAGAAAGAGCCAATGAGAATCTTTATAATGGCTATAAAATTCAGGAAGTCTATGTGCCTGCCAAGAGTTATATAATGAATAGGCAGGAAGTAGAGATGGATAAGATTCAGCAATTTTATACGCAAAATCTATCTGCTCTTTTTATAAAAGCCCAAGGATCATCGATGGAAATGGATGGTAAAGACAGTGCGCTTTTCTACAGCTGGGATGAGTCCAAAGGAAAAACTGATATGGCTGCCGCTATTCCTGTAAAAAATGCAGTAAATATTCCAGGTGCTATTTCACAGACACTGCCTGACGGGAAAGCTTTACAAGTAGATTATTACGGTGACATAGATAAAACAGAAGTTGCACATTATGCCATTGCAGATTATATGGCTGACAAAAATCTTCTGGTTAATTACCCTATAGTACAAGAGTATGTCACAGATCCTACTACAGAGAAAGATCCTTCTAAGTGGCTGACCAAGATTACTTATTATATCATTAATAGTTCTCAGTAAATCTTGTTGTACTGGACCTACATATTGACTTTTTTAAGCTTGTTTCTCGGAGCAAACAACTTGCATGACTTTCATCTGAGTAAGACTGACATCCACTACAAGACAGATCAGCAGTCCCTGCAGATTACTGTTCATACCTTTATAGATGATACTGAAGCGGCGATGAGAGAAATAGAAAATCTACCTTACAAGTTCTTTGAAAACTCAGAACATGCAGCCACGGATTCTATATTTAGCATGTACCTGACGGAGAATATCATAATTACAATAAATGGTGAGCAGCAGGAATGCTACTATCTGGGCAAGGAACAGAGTGAAGATATCCAAGCTGTCTACGCCTATCTAGAAATAGAGAATGTTTCCGCCTTTGATGAAATAGAAATTCAAAACTCACTCCTCATGGAGCTCTTTGATGATCAGAGAAATGTCATCAATTTTAAAATAGACAACAAGTCGAAGGCTTTCCATATGTTGAATAAAGGAGATGATAAGAAACTGATCAAACTGTGATCCGAGCCATTCATAATATTGCCAAGGCTATCCTGATTTTCCCTGTCAAACTCTACCAGAAGTTTCTGTCACCACTTCTAGGACCTTCATGTCGGTATGAGCCGACCTGTTCTTACTATATGATAGAAGCCATAGAAGAATGGGGTGCTCTGAAAGGCCTCTGGCTAGGTACTAAAAGAATATTCCGTTGTCATCCTTGGGCAGGTTTTGGATCAGATCCAGTTCCAAGGAAGCCGAAGTAGATAGATTCTGAGATTGCCACACTTTAGTAAGCTTTTATCAGTCCTAACTACTTATAAATTCTAAACCATCAGTTTTCCCATATCTTTGACTCATAATTTAATCCATGCTACAAAAACCTAGAAGAAATAGAAAGTCAAATAGTGTAAGAAGACTCGTCCGAGAAAACCGTGTTACAGCAGATGATCTTATAATGCCACTCTTCATTGTAGATGGTAAAGGTGTAGAAGAGCAGATTCCTTCACTTCCTATAGCTTACAGGAGATCACTAGATAATATAATAAAGGAGATTCGTTCTTGCATCAAGCTCGGACTGCATACTTTTATAATTTTCCCTAAGGTCGATGATAAACTGAAAGACAAAACGGGTAGCTACAGTTATAACACTGATAATTTCTATTTGAAAGCGGCGACTAAAATCAAAAAGAAATTTCCTAAGATCACACTGATTAGTGATGTGGCTTTAGATCCATATAGTATAGATGGGCATGATGGTCTTGTATCTGGCGGCAAAATTTTAAATGAAGAAACTGTAGGCATTCTTGCTCGTATGGCCTTAGCCCAAGCAGAGGCAGGATTTGATATTATTGGGCCGTCAGATATGATGGATGGTAGAGTAGAGGCTATCCGCGAGACCTTGGATGAGCATGAATTATTTGATACCTCTATAATGTCTTATACGGCCAAATATGCTAGTGGTTTCTATGGACCATTCAGGGATGCACTGGATTCTGCACCAGTAGACAATCCCGATATTCCTAAGGATAAAAAGACTTATCAGATGGACCCAGCTAACAGCACAGAAGCCTCACTGGAAGCAGAACTGGATGTTCTCGAAGGAGCAGATTTCCTAATGATAAAACCGGCTGTTCATTATCTAGACATCATCAAACAACTTAAGCAAGAAAACACTTTGCCTATAGCAGCTTATCACGTCAGTGGAGAATGTGCTATGCTTATTGCCGCCTGTAAAAATGGATGGCTGGATTATGACAAGGTAATGCCAGAAACCTTACTGAGTATAAAGAGGGCAGGGGCAGATGCCATCATTACCTACTTTGCCAAAGAGTTCTTGCAAATGAAAAAATAGTTGTCTTTTAAGCTGCCTTTCTATACGCATAACTAAGCATCAAAAATATATCATTAGGACGTTAATTTTTGTGACAAATAGGATTGACTCCGTCCTAATAGTATTACATCATATACTTAAAAAATTAATACATGTTTGGAAGTCTGAAACAATTGGCAATGAGAAAGCTAATGGAGAAAATGGCCTCAAATGCTCTTAGTGGAGAAGCTACAAGTGCTGCAGCACAAGAAGGAGCAGGAGCACTTATAGAGTCTATCAAGGCAAAAATGGGTGCTGGAGGAATCGATCAAGTTCAAAACTTATTTAGAGGAGAGAATCTGGAGTCAAATGAACTTTTTGGAGAAGCCAAGCAAAAAATGGCTGCTATCCTAGAGCAGAAAGGCATGAGTGCTGAAGAAGCGGCTGCTGAGGCTGATAGAACAACACCTGACTTAGTAGCAGGACTAAAAGAAAAATTCGAATCTACTGATGAGGCAGATAAAGAATTTAATCTAGATAGCTTAACTGATTTGATACCAGGTGGTGCTGGAGACTTGTTAAATAAAGCAAAGAACCTTTTGGGTTAAGTTAGATAACTCTAAGAAAAGCAAAGGACCTGTAATACTTACAGGTCCTTTTTGTTTTTTTTATCTATCAATGAAATTGAACACCTATTTTTAAAAGAGGCCTCAAAAGTGAACTATTAAAAATTGCCTCTATATCTCGATTGGTCACTTGATCTCTTACTATATAGGTCCCATTGACTGTTTGTTGGGCAAAACCCAATTCTATGTTGATTCGTAATATGTTACTACTAGCTAGTACCATACCTACACCACCATGAATATTGATGCCATTGCTAAAAACCTCTTCGAATAATAAACCATCGAGTCCCCAGCCTTGACCTAATCTGGCAAATCCATATATTCTTGGTCCCTTATTGTAGAAATTATATCTCCCGTATAAAAAGAGACTGGCAAAATCGAAAGTAGAGGTAGTGAAAAAGTTTTCAGTTAAAATATTAAACTCATCAGAATAGGAATCAAAACTGAAACCAGTTCCAAGCGACAACTTTTCAGATAAGCGATAACCGAATATTCCTTGGGAAGAAGTAGTAAAAGAACCTCCAGTCGGTAGTGTTCCGAATAAGGTAAAATAAAAACCTCGATTGTGAAAGTATTTTCCCTTTCGACTCGGCAGCACAATGCCACCTTCTTTTATTTTTTCTACCTGATCGTAGCTTATACTCTTTTTCTCTCCATTCTTATTTAGGTAAGTTAGCTTTTTGTCTTTGTCTTTGGTTACTATAGCCCAAATGTATTTGCCGTCTATTTCATAGATCCATGCTTTGCTAGGCAAGTCGTCTTTACTGAAGTACTTGCTAGTTTTTTCTTGTGCCTCTAAAAAAGGAGATGCTATTCCTGATATCAGGAATAGCACCATTATATAACTTTTCATATTGTTATCCCTTACTAATTAGTAGGTGATGTTACTCACTACTGTTAGCTCAGCTCCATCTTCGTACTGACTCAGTCCATCAGGCCCTGCCAGTAAAACCAAGTCCTTGGTAGGATGCAAAATGATATCATAGGCAGATACATTTTGATTCCAAGAAATCAACTGGGGAGATGCCGGATTAGTAATGTCAAATTCCTTTAGACCATTTTTTCCTTCTCCTACATATAGAATGTTCCCATCTATAGTCATTCCAAAAGGACTGAGCATATCTATTCTTGTTATGGCTGATAATCTTCCTGTTCTAGAACTTCTGCTTAAGTCCACTACATCTAGGAGATTTCTTCTACCTTGACAAGGTCCGTCTACTCTAAGTGTCACATAAGCAACTTCTCCATGAGGTAACACTGGATCACAAGCTTCTTCATGATTGTAAGTGTTTGTAATTCTAGGATTAGTAGGATTGCTAATGTCAACGATAGCCATTCCATCAAATTTTCCTATGAAAGCTTCATTGTCTCTGATTATGATAGTTTCCATACCATCATCAAAATTGGTTTCTGTGGATACCTTAGAAATACCAGAGGTCGCATCGAATATGTGTAGATTATTATTTGTGATCATATACAAGTGATCGTTAGCTTTTGCCAATCTATTAATAGTTCCTGACTGTCCAGTACTAGACCCTGTAAATGAAGAAGGTACTGTAGATGGCGGAATAAGCTCATTGTTCCACGCTAAGAAGTTTATAATATCCGGATTTATCTCAGAAGTACAAGGTAGACTTTCAGTCACTTCTTGGTAGTCAAAGCCCACCAATTGCTCACCTTTGTCATTGGTATGTTGTACCTCCAGGTAAGATTCTTCTCTTGATAATAACTTTGCATTACTGAGATCAGAAATATCTATTGCCATCATGTCGTACTGAGATTCTGCATAGATTGTATTGCCATCTACGATGTACTCTCTGTTCATTGGGACATTGATGAAGTTGATTATTGTAGGGTTGCTTTCATCAGAGTTATCTATTACATGTATGCCTTCACCTTCTTCTCCTATAAGTAGGAAGTCATCAGCTACATAGATTTTACCTGCATCTTCTATTTCTCTAGCAGGAAGATTAAGCTCAGCATTTCTTAGCTCAGCCATATCCATATAGATAGCAGTGGCTTTTGTATAAGTAACTGTCTGATTACATCTGTCTGCATCACAAGCTGTAAATAAGGCAGCAGCTGAAAGGAGTACTACGAATAATTTGAATTTCATGATTTCTTAATTTTTATTGGAAGTAATTAAATAAAATATGTTGTCGAGGTATTGATCTTCAAGATACTAGATTGGATTGACATAGAATGGAGTAAATATGGCTTATTAAGCCCAAATTAACCTTAAAGCGGCCTCATTCTATGGATTAAGACCTTCTTAAGACGAAATATAGTACTCTATATTGCTCAATCAGGAAATAATATTCATTTCCGTGTTTCAAATATCGTGAAAGTTCCTCTTGAAAAAGTTCACAAATAGTAATCTTGTAAAGAGATTTTCTACAAATCGTAAACTAGATAGATTTAGGTAGAAAGCTAGCTTTTTACACTATATGGAGTCATATAACTGAGAAGAGGTTGGAAAGGGATTTATCTTTTTCTCAATTTTCCAGAAAAAACACTGACACGGCTGTCCATAGGATTGCCGGAAGCTCTTCTGAAGGAGACAATCTGGCCACAATGCCACAATGCATCTGCTATAGGACCATTCATATTGTTCCAGAAAGGGTATTCCGAGACATTATCTCCTCGCTGAAAGACGATCTTATAACTTTCGAGGTCTTCAGCTGAGCTTTTCCACAAGATGTTGCTCGCCATCTCTATGTTTTCCAGAGTCTTTCTTCTTTTTTCCTCCCAAGTATATTCTACTTCTGGACTTGGACGGACATTGGGCTTTTTTAGTACGGCATTCACAATGGTAGAAGATAAACCCAGCAGGTGGTCCATGGTTGCCATGGAGCTTCTGGCTGTAGAATCAGGTTTGTATTCCAAATCTTTTTCCGTTAGGCCTTCTGTGGCCCATCTGTATCTAAAGCCTAAGCCATCTACCATCCGTGCCACTACACCACCAGCAGTATAAGAATCTGCATGATCAGGAATAGAAGTATATGGTAACTCAGTCATTTCTTTCGTGTCTTTTTCAGGTGTATCGGTGAGTTGTGCTTGTGATTTGCAACTCATGATTAATAGTGATAAAAGTAAAAGTCCTATATACGGTAGTCTCATCTTTTTAGTTAATTTTTGGTTTACTGACATAGAGGAGTAAAAGTAAAAGTAAAGCAACAACTATCAGAATAGGATGGGACTCTATGAAAAAATAAAGCAACACATTTGTTAGACAGGCACCCTCCAGAAGTATCCATCTTATTAGATAAGCACCACGGAGTTCTGCCAAGTTTTCTGACGTGACTTGTGTGCCCATGGCTTTTAGTCTCTTGCCGAAGATAATATTGGACAATAGTAAGCAAATGGATCCGACGCATAGTCCTACCATAGTCATACCGCCGATGTCGCTGTCTAGACCAGATAGATTTATAGGCCTAATATAAAAATGTAAAGACAGCATAAATAACAAAATGCCAGTGCAAAGGCACATGTGTAATATCCTGAGAGATTGTATTTCTTTTTCCACAGAAATTAGGTATGGGGCAAGATAGTAAAATAAGTTTGGCGTAGATAAAAAAAGCCTCCCCGAAAACGGAGAGGCTTGCACTAAACATTATGAATTCGAGATATTAGATCTAATTGTTATCTATAACTCTATTTCGATATTAAACCAATATTATAACTTAATAAACGATCTGATTTCTACCGCTCTACCTTGAACAACTCTCAGGTAGTAAGTACCTGGTTGTAGTTCATCGATATTGTGGTATTCACTAGAATCAGGGTCAGCTGTTCCTGATGCAACAACTCTTCCCATTTCATCTATTATTCTATACTGTACACCACCTAAATCTTCTTCTTCAAACTTCAGCTGTATTGAGTTTACAGAAGGATTAGGGTACACTGTATAAGCCAGTGATCTAGGTACTGGTCTGTTAGCTGTACAAGGTGAAGGAGCAGCTTCGCTCCAGTCAGAGCTAGCATCTCCAGAACCATCATAGTGTATAGATTGTCCTGACGCAAAGCCTGGAACAAAATCACCGCTAGTCCATATACCTGCTCCTACAGCTACACTTGATCTTGTGTGACCTGTACTTCCCCATTCTACATAATCTATTATTGCAGCTGAGCTACCAAATGAGTTAGTAGTATATAAGCCCATCTCACCATCGGCAGAGTCCACATTTACAGTTGAATTTACTGTAACAATTTCGCCTGGATCCAAGATTAGATCACCACCACAAACAATAGTCGCAGCTCCAATCATCTGATAAGCAGGTGAGCTTGATAAGTTACACAACCAATAGGTAGATATGTCTACAGAAGTAGCTCCAGTATTTCTGATTTCTACATCTCCATTACTGTTGATTTCACTAAGAACGATACCACCCATCGGTGTAGAACAGTCTATTCTGTTTACGGTAATAGGATTAGAGAAACTGAAACATCCTGTAATGTTAGCAGTATTTTCTCCGACTGATAGTCCTGTAAGTGTACCATCATATGATAGATGCCATACCAGACAGACTCCGAAGCCTTGAGGATCAAAGTCCACAGCTGAAGGCATAGGAGGAAGTCCCAGTATCATACCTTGGTCATCTGTAACGACCCACTGAGAATTGCCTTGTGAGTTTGCTAAAGTGATATTACCAGCTGGAATATTATCGGCAACGCCATCACCTACACAGAACTCATAAGGACCACCAAACAGTTCACCACCGTTTGCCTGACATCCACTTGCATTCGTCCTGATAACTTCTATTGGATTAGACAAGCTGAAACAACCCTGAAGATTGTTTGCATTCAGACCTGGCGCTAATCCAACTAATGAATCTATGCCATTTACTGCAAGATGCCAGATAAGACAAGTACCAGCGCCTGGATTATCAAAATTGACAACAGAAGGCATAGGAGGAAGACCTAAAATGTATCCAGATGCATCTGTTACTACCCATATAGTAGTGTCACCTTGTGAATTAGCTACTGTGATAGATCCAGCTGCGATCGTATCTCTTACGCCATCGCCTACTGAATCAAAGACGAATGGTCCGCCAAATAATTCACCACCATTAGCCTGACAGCCACTAGCATTGTTTCTTATTACTTCTATCGGATTAGACAAGCTGAAACATCCTTGGACGTTGCTAGCTAATTGTCCTGGTGCAAGACCAGTAATAGGCCCATCGTGAGCCAATCTCCATATCAGACAAGTACCAGCTCCCGGATTATCAAAATTAACTGCACTTGGCATAGGTGGAAGACCTAATATATATCCTGAAGCATCAGTTACTACCCATCTTAGAGTATCTCCATTCACGTTGGCAGAAGTGATACTGCCTGCAGCAATTGTATCAGCTATACCATCGCCTACAGAATTAAAGACGAAAGGACCACCGAATAATTCTCCACCGTTAGCATTACAACCACTTGCGTTGTTTCTTATTACTTCTACTGGGTTAGACAAGCTGAAACATCCTTGGATGTTAGTAGCCAATTGTCCTACTTCCATACCAGTTATTGGACCATCGTATGCGATTCTCCATACTAGACAAGTACCAGCACCTGGAGTATCAAAATCTACAGCAGAAGGCATAGGTGGTAGACCTAGGATATATCCTTGGCTATCTGTAACTATCCATCCTAGAGTACCATTAGTATTAGCAGAAGTAATTGCACCAGCAGGAATCATATCAGCAACACCATCGCCCACAGAATCGAAAACGAAAGGACCACCAAATAATTCACCACCATTTGCTTGACATCCATTTGCGTTGTTTCTGATTACTTCCACAGGATTAGATAAGCTAAAACATCCTTGGATGTCATTTGCATTTAATCCTACTTCTGCACCAGTAATAGTGCCTTCAGAAGCCAGTCTCCAAACAAGACAAGTACCAGCACCTGGAGTATCAAAGTCGACAGCAGAAGGCATAGGCGGAAGACCTAAGATATATCCCTGACTATCAGTTACTACCCATTGTAAGTCACCATTTGTATTAGCAGAAGTGATTGCGCCAGCAGGAATCATATCAGGATTTCCGTCACCAACAGCGTTGAAAACGAAAGGACCACCGAATAATTCACCACCATTAGCATTACAACCACTAGCATTTGTTCTTATTACTTCTATCGGATTAGATAAACTAAAACATCCCTGGATGTCACTAGCAAGTAAGCCTACTCCTAGACCAGTAATATTACCTGTAGAAGCTAATCTCCATATAAGGCAAGTACCAGCACCTGGAGTATCAAAATCTACAGCAGAAGGCATAGGTGGTAGAC
>CAZKXO010000023.1:6991-22880 GCA_964556525.1 uncultured Saprospiraceae bacterium | reverse complement strand
GTCCATTACAGAAGTACTCTTTTACCTTAGCAGTGCCATCAATATTGCTTAGCTTCTTTATTTTTTCCCTTCTGCGGTATAGATCCATTCTACTTTATCAGTTGCTTTAGTGGCTTCGTAAGGAAGATTGAGATGGTTATACTTATAGGTGATCCCTTTGTCTGTATCTGAGATCAAGTTGCCATTATTATCGTAGCCGTAATTATCAGTGCTATTCTCTACAAAGCCTGCATCTCCTGTTGCAGTTGTGCTGAGTAGATTATCTGTAGGGCAATCTGCATTTTCTACGAGCAAGGTGCCTGTACCGTCAGAACTAAACTTGAACCCAGCTTGCAATTCTAGGGTCCCTTCACTGCTGAGGTGCATCTGCTTATCAGATGCGGCTTCTGCATCTGTCGTCAGTTTTATTTCTGTACCATAATTTCCTGTTTCATCTATAGCATTCAGATGTCTTACTGTAGGACAATCAGCAACTACAGCATCCGCTACTTGTAGCAGTCTATTTCTTAACAATGTCCTTCTGAGGTGTGATATAAAACTTACCTACTCTACCATTGAAGTTATAGTGATACATGTCAGTTTGAGTTTCTATATCTCCATCTGCCACTTGTTTGTAAAACCACTCTTGATCAGGATTTACACCAGGAAGTGGATTTCTATATGTGTCTATCTCTGCAGCTTTAGAATAATAATGACCTTCAGAATCTGGTTTTCCTATAACGGTTCTTGTTATAACACCACCTGCTTGCAAAGTCCAGCCTTGTCCTACCCAAGAACTTTCTTCAGACACCTTCACCCCACCAGTTGTGTAGACCAAGTTTATATCCATACCTAATTTCTGGCTATTGAAACTATAAATAGGTATAGGCACATTGACTGTGCCTGTGTAATTAGACACCTTTATATCTCCATATTTTCCCATGGATTGTGCTTCAGGTGTAGGATCCACCATTACATTATTATTCATGTCTGCGACAATTGGGTAGGCAAAATCGATTTGTCCGTGGACAGTAAAATTAAAGTACATTATGGTCACAACGGTTACAACATACTTTAAGTGTAGTTGCTGTAAATACTTCTTAAATTGGAATGTTCTCATAAGAAAATAAATATTATAATGATTTTATTCAGCATTATTCCATCACAACCATTCTATCATAGCAATACATGGTCAGACGGTAATGACTACCGAAAAATTAATTTAAAATAAAGACCTAGTTCCACACAATAAGAGTAGCGCAGAAGTTTGTTTAATCATTTCGTGAAATGATTAAACAGATCAATTTTTCCCTAAAGTTAAATTACCAGTTGTCCTTTTTCATGGTTTAATGTATTGTTAGGTTATTAAGCCTAGTATGTGAAAATAATTATTCACAACGTACAATCCAGAATACCGTTAAAGAAGAGTAATAAGCTTATCGAATTTAAGTAAAAAAAAATTAAACCACAAAACATTTAGTTTTTTCTAGAAAAGTAAATAAGTAGAAGTATTCAGATTACCCTACACATATACACTTGGGAGTACAATTCTCAGACTGTGTCCCTTTGCCCCAGCTTCATTTTCCAAAACCAACTTGGATCAGCAACATTGTTTCCACTTTGATCGGATTTTAGATATCACTATTACCAACCTAAAACATAAGCAAAAATCAAAGGTGCGACTATAGTAGCGTCTGACTCTATTATGAACTTTGGTGTTTCGGGTAGTAATTTTCCCCAGGTAATCTTTTCGTTAGGGACTGCACCAGAATAAGATCCGTAGCTAGTTGTACTATCACTGATCTGACAAAAGTAGGACCACATAGGTATGTTATCTAATTGCAAATCCTGATGTAATAAAGGCACTACACAAATAGGAAAATCTCCAGCTATACCACCGCCGATTTGAAAAAATCCAATTCTAGAATACTTAGTAATATCCTGATAATATTTTGCGAGGTAGATCATGTAATCTATTCCAGATTTTACTGTACTGGACTTCATATCATTTTGGATACAATAGGAAGCAAAAAAATTGCCGCAGGTAGAATCTTCCCAGCCTGGCACTATAATAGGTATATTTTTCTCAGCTGCAGCAAGTAGCCAGCTGTCTTTGGGATCTATCTGGTACTTAGTTTTTAATTCTCCACTCAATAAGATTTGGTAGAAATACTCGTGAGGAAAGTAACTAAGCCCTTCTGTATCTGCTCTCTTCCATACTTTGTACAAATGATCTTCTATAGCACGCATCGCCATAGCTTCAGGAATACAGGTGTCAGTAACACGGTTGTAATGTTGATCTAATAGTTCTTTTTCTTGACTTGGTGACAAGTCTCTATAGTTAGGTATGCGTTTGTAATGTTTATGAGCTATTAAATTAAACACATCTTCCTCAAGATTGGCTCCTGTGCAGGTAATAATATGTACTTTATCTTGGCGTATCATCTCTGCTAACGACTTACCTAGTTCTGCTGTACTCATTGCTCCAGCCAAGGTCACCATCATTTTGTTGCCCTTATCGAGTTCTGCCTCATAAGCGATTCCTGCATCTACTAATGCAGCAGCATTAAAATGCTTATAATGTTCTAATATGAACTGTGAAACTTTTCCCTTAGACATAATCTCTAAATTTATAAGACAGCATTTTATAATACAATTTGGCTGCCAGGAATTGTGGGGCTCTCATATTAGATATTGGTGCTAGTTCGACTATATCAAAACCGACAACATTTCTTTCTTCAAACACCTTTCTTAGATAATTGACAAGAGTATACCAAGAGAGCCCTCCTGGCTCTGGAGTACCAGTTGCGGGCATTATAGAAGGATCTAGAACATCTAAGTCTAACGTAATATATACCTCATCGGTCATTCTCGATACTGAGTCTTCCATCCAGCTATTGCCTTGATGAATATCATGTGCAAAAAAAACCTTGCTGTAGTCCATATATGATTTTTCAGATATATCGACACTTCTTATACCTACCTGTATTAGGTTGCAATTTTGTGAAGCAGCATGGACAGCACAGGCATGATTGTAAGGAGTACCATTATATTCTGGCCTTAAATCTGCATGAGCATCTAACTGAAGGACCGTCAAATTCTCATAGTGCTCATAGAAGGCTTTAATTATTCCAATACTTATAGAATGCTCTCCACCAAAAAAAGTAAGAAATTTTTTAGTTCTTATGAAGGATTTTGTTTTCTCATATACTGTACTAAACATTTCACTAGGAGTAGAAAAATTTTCCCAAGCAGGTGGCATGGTAATGCCCATCTTAAAGACTTCCATATCAGTTTCTATGTCGTACAGCTCCATGTTCTCAGCTGCATCTAAAAAGGCCGCAAAGCCTTTGTCAGCACCTTTTCCCCAGGTACTAGTGCCGTCATAAGGAATAGACTGAAGAACAATCTTACTAGACTCAGGGTCTGCATATTTTGATTCTATACCTGCAAAATTATTTTCCATTACTATCTTGTTTAATAACCGAGAATATCAAGCATTGCTGTTACTTTCTGTTCTTCTCTGAAGACATAGTCACTTAGCTTTCCAGAGCCATCATTTTCTATTATAATAATCTTTGGAGCTGGAATTAGGCAATGTTTTATGCCGCCGTATCCGCCAATTGCCTCTTGATAAGCCCCACTGTGAAAGAATCCCACATATAATGGCTCCTTTTCTTCGTTGTCATACTTAGGCAAAAATAACTGCTGGTTAACTTCCTCTGTACTATAATTATCAGCATGGTCACAACTTATTCCACCTATATTTACCTTATCGTATTCGTTGTCCCATTTATTAATAGGAAGTAATAAAAACTTTTCTTTTGTAGACCAGGAATCTGGCAAGGTATTCATAAGGCTGCCATCTACCATGTACCATTTTTCACTATCATTTTGGTGTTTCTTCTCTAATACTCTGAAGATTACGGCACCACTCTCTCCTACAGTATATCTTCCAAACTCAGTATAGATATCTGGCTCTCTTATTTGTGCTTCAGAACAAACGGCTTTGATTTGAGCAACTATTTCATTGGCCATGTAGTCAAAATTGTAACTAAAATTCAAACTATTTCTAATCGGAAAACCACCACCCAGATTAAATACAGATGTATCTGCGCCTGACTGTCTTAAATCCACAAAGACCTTTAGCGCTTTTTTGAATTCATCCCAATAATATACTTCGTCTCGGATTCCTGAGTCAACAAAAAAATGAACCATAGTTAATTCTAATTTGTCATCAGAATTGATCTCAGAAAGATAAAAATCTACAATCTCATTTGGTCTTATTCCAAGGCGTGAACTAAAATAAATAGACTGCGGTTCTTCGTCTATAGCTATACGTATGCCCAAATTTATAATCCCCTTATAGTTTACGGTCAGTGCTTTTACTTTAGCCAACTCCAGCTTAGAATCGAGCACTATTACAGAATTTACTAACTTAGAATGACTGAGTTTTAAAATTTTATGCAGATATTCATCGGTTTTAGGACCATTGTGAATAATAGTAGTTTCTTTATCCAACTCACCACCTTCCAATAGTCGGAATATCAAGTCAATGTCAAATGAAGAAGAAGTTTCCAGATGCACTTTTTCATTTAGAGCTGTCTTTATCATAGGAGAAAAATGACAGCATTTAGTACAATAACAATAATGATACTTTCCTGTATAACCGTTATTCTTAAAGGCTTTACTGAATAGAGCCCTAGCCTTAGTTATCTGTTCCGTTATTTTAGGTAGGTAAAAGAGCTTGAAAGGGGTCCCATATTTTACTATAAGTTGTTGTAACGATACTCCATGAAAGGTTAAATAATCGTCCTCTAAACCAAATCCTTCTTGAGGAAACTGGTAGCTCTGCTCGATAAGATCTAAGTAAGTGTTTTTCATACACAGAATTTTTTAAACTCTAACAGAAACAACTTGATCACCTTTCTTCACCCTGAAGACTCTGCCAATGTTCCAGATAATAATCCATGAGGATGGGTTTATCTAGTCGGTTTACTTCTACCTGTTTGTCTCGTATATCCTTTTCAAAATAAAAAATATGTTCGAAGACTTCTTCATCCAGATAAACTAGATCCAGTTCCTCTCTTAGTTTGATACTGAATTCTGGATTTCTTTTTGCCATTACAAAGCCCCAATTCCCAAAGGAAGGAATATACACCTGATAAGGATAAATGTAGTTAAAACCAGATGAGGATATAGTCTTAGCTATAGACCAAAAGGAGTTAGATGTCAAATGAGGACTTGTCGCTTGGGAACATAGAACACCTTCCTGAGTCAGTCTACGCAGACATAGTTTATAAAAAGCATCAGTATATAATCTTGACAAAGTTTCATTAGTAGGGTCTGGGAGATCTGCAATAATTGCATCATATTGCGCCGTATCATTTTTAAGAAATACGAAAGCATCTTCATGTTTTATATGCACCCTTTCGTCTTTTAGTGCATCCTTGTTTTGTCTTTTTAACAATTCATTCTCCTGAGCGAGTCTTGTAATCGCAGGGTCTATATCCACTAAGGTAACCTGAGATAAGTCATTATATTTTAACAATTCCCTTATTACTAGTCCTTCTCCTCCTCCTAAAACCAGAACCTTCTTTGGCTCTTTAACTTGACTGAGAGGAACATGCACCAACGCTTCATGGTACCTATACTCGTCCCTAGAGGAAAACTGAATTGCTCCATTAAGGTACAGTCTGAATTCAGACTCATTTTTGGTTAATTCTATTCTTTGATAATTAGAGTTCTCCGTGTAAACAAGTGGATGCTTATAGATTGTATTGCTCCATCGCTTAAGGTAATCAGAAGATTTGACTACCATAAAGCCAATAACAAGTATCAAGCAAATGTTACCCAGAATTAGTGGAAAGTCCTTCTTACCTTCTGCGGCCAGCTTTTTTCTAAATATACGTATGGTAATAAGCGAAATGACTATATTAACAATTCCGAATAGCAGTGAAGATCTGTACAAGCCTACAAAGGGTAACAGAAAAAAAGGAAAGAGCAAAGTTGCACCCAGAGCACCCAAGTAATCAAAGGTGAGTACATCACTGACACTTTCACCTTGTACGTTCTCATCATTTATTATCCTAATTAGGAGCGGTATTTCAAAACCAGTTAGTGTTCCTATGATGGTTACAAGAGACAAGACAAAAAACTGATAGCCTGAGGAATCGCTCATAGCGAAGAAAAAGTAACAAGCTGGAACCGAAAAGGCACCTATTGTACCAAGAATCATCTCAAGACTTACAAAACCGAAGATGAGCTCACTATCCTTAATCATCCTAGACAAAAAAGCACCTAGGCCCATAGAGGCTAGATAGAATCCTATTATAAGTGAGAACTGAACGATGCTGTCTCCCATCAAATATGAACTTATCGTACTGATAAGTAACTCATAAACTATAGAACAGAGACCGACTATAAAACTTAATATGATTACAAATCTGTTTTTGATGGAAATTTAGATTTATAGTTATATTTTAGTTTTTAATTACTCTAATATATAAAATCATAATGATGGAAGAGCAAAAACAAAGTATCCCTTGGAAGTTGATTATTTACGGTATCATTGGAATATTTGTGGTATTCAATATTTTTACTAATGACGACAGTGATTCTGACTACATAGAAGAAACACTAGAAGAACCAACTCAAGGGATTATTGTAGAACTTGAAGAAACTGAGCAAGATCTATTCAAGATTACTAATGAAGAACTTATCGCCCAAAGAGACCAGAGTCAGATCATTGCTACCTTTTTAGACGGCAGTATCGATACTTTCTCGATAGATGAAGTTAGATTATCAGAGGCAAATGACCCTAGAAGGTCTCTTTTGAGAACGGCTGCTTACGCTGGAATGTTCGGTTATATGATGGGTAGACCTATGAGTTCTGGTGTTGCAAGAAGTGCCTATGCTTCGGATGCCGCACATCAAAAATCTTCTTCTAGCAGAAATACATTAAGGTCTTCGGCTAGAAAAACAACGGTAAGGAAACCAGCATCTGCATCTAAAGGATACGGTTCTGGTAAGTCTTCTAAGTCTTATGGAGGATAGACAGATAGATCTGTCGGGTATTCCTGACAGGGTTATTAAAGACAATGAATTAGAATTCCTTCTGGACGATGAATATATCGTTCCAGAAGGAATCTTTCTTTATCAGGATGAGGTAAATGCCTTTAAGACAGCCAGCGATACTTGCTACAAACTGTTTGAAAAGGAATTAGAGGAAATAGTAAGAAAAAAAGACTTCTATTTTCTTGGCCTGCCATCCAAAATGATAGACTTAATAGTATATAGCTTTGAAAACAAGCAGCATCACCTTATAGGGCGATTTGATTTTTCAGGAGGAATAAATGAACTTCCCATCAAGCTGCTTGAGTTTAACGCAGACATGCCTACCCTACTTCCAGAATCTATTACGATTCAGAATGGCTTCAACCCCATTATGAATGGCCAACCTTTTTCTGAATTGATGTGGCGCCTGGAAGTCGCTTTTAACAAACTTTACATAAAAGAAAACTCCTACTCAAAAACTATACTCGGCTCATCCCTAGGCAACGAGGAGGATATAGCTAATGTGGATCTAATTTTGCAAGCGGCTCACAAAGAAGGCTTCGAAACCTATTATGCAGATCTACCTCAAGTAACTTTTGCAAAAAACGAAGGGGTATTTGTAGAGGATCATGCTGGCAACTATGTCCGATTTGATTACTTCCTCAAGCTAGTTCCGTGGGAATTCATTTGTTTTGAAGAACCAGGTCTACTTGATGACTTGCACAACCTCATCCTTAACGACTTGGTATATGTACTTAATCCGCCTCATGCGATGGTCTACCAATCAAAAGCTTTTCTTGCAAGACTCTCGGAAAAGTATGACTCCGATTACTTACTTAAATCAAGTACCAGACAAAGAGATTTTGTTGATTGGCCACATGTAAGAAAAGCTGCATTTGGGCGATTGGGAGAAAATATTACTATCTATGATAGCAAAGGAAAAGTGGTGGAAGAAACTGGCGGCAATTTAGATCTAAGACACTGCATATATCAAGAATTTGCAGACCTCTATAAAGATGACTATGGAGAATACTACCAGCCAGGTGTCTATAATATACTAGGTTCGGCTGCTGGATTATCATTCAGGAGAGCTGACAAATTAATCGTGGACAATGATTGCCAATTTATCCCCCATATTGTTAAATGAGCGAAACAAATTTAACTGCCCTCGGAAAGCATACAATTATAGATCTCTATGATTGTAACCGAGAAAAAATAAATGACGTGACGCTACTCGAAAAAACACTACTTCGGGCAGCTAAAGCCGCCAAGGCTACCATCATAAAATCTCACTTTCATAAATTTTCACCACAGGGAGTTTCTGGAACTATAATTATTGCGGAAAGCCATTTCAATCTACATAGCTGGCCTGAACATGGATATGTTGCACTAGATTTATTTACCTGTGGCACAAGCCTAGACAGCACTAAAGCCACAAAAATTCTTATCGAAGAATTAGAATCAAAAAACTTTAAAATTAAGGAACTAGACAGAGGTAATGACCTAGGGAATCTCACTATCTCTAAATAATAGTTACCAACTAATAACTGCGCCCGTGCCCCATTGTCCCTTAAAGGGGTAGGTCTGCTCTATTGTAATCTCATTTTCTGTCTCCCTTTTTCATTATTCTACTAACAACTAAGACATTAAATATTAAGATAATATGTAATTTGTATCTTTGTAGCTTATGGCAAAGTCTAAAAAGAAGGTCAAAAAGTCTAAAAAGTCATCGGAAGCAGCCGTAGAACTGGCTAGAGAGACGACTGTAACTACCAAAAAACAGCTGCCTATATGGAAGCAAGCATCTTTTCACAAGATTGCCTTGTTTGTTTTTGCCCTGCTTTTATATGTTAATACTTTCAATCACAAGTATGCTCAGGATGATGCCATAGTCATCTACGACAACATGTTTACCCAGCAGGGAATCAGTGGTTTTCCGGGAATCCTTTCTAATGATACTTTCTTTGGATTCTTTAAAGAAGAGGGGAAGGCGAAGTTGGTTGCTGGGGGACGATACAGACCCTTTACGCAACTGATGTTTGCCTTGGAATGGCAGATTTTTGGGGATAACCCCAGAGTGGGCCATACTGTAAATATGCTTTTGTACGGACTTCTCGGTCTCATGCTGTATAACTTTCTGAGCTTGCTGGTCCTAGGTCAGAACAAAAGTGGAGCAAAAGAAACGGCTACCAGACTATTTATTTTTATTGCTTGTCTGCTTTACGTGGCCCACCCTATCCATACCGAGGCGGTTGCTAATATCAAAGGTCGTGATGAGATTATGACCATGCTAGGTGGCATTATAGCATTATGGGCCAGCCTCAAATATTATCATTCCAAGGCAGGCAAATGGAATATCATCGCCTTACTGAGCTTCTTTGTAGCACTAATGAGTAAAGAAAATGCCATCACCTTCCTGGCTGTGGTGCCCCTGATGTATCTACTATTCAAAAGAAAATCGCTGGTCAATAGTCTTAAATACTTGTGGCCTTTTATGGTAAGTACCATCGTATTTCTGGGTATCCGTACAGCGGTATTGGGCATGGATTTCGGAGGTAATTCTATGGAGCTGATGAATAATCCGTTCTTGAAAATATCTAACGAAACTTGGGTGCCTTTCAGTGGGGCTGAAAAGATGGCGACTATCCTCTTTACTCTAGGGAAGTATGTGTGGCTGATGATCTTTCCACATCCGCTGAGTCATGACTACTATCCACGTGCGGTGGAAATCATGAATTTTGGCAACTGGCAGGTAATAGTGAGTCTGGTGACCTATCTGGCGATGCTAGCTGCTACGATATACTTTTGGAAGAAGGACAAGTTTATCAGTTTCGGCATTCTCTTCTTTATCATCACCTTATCTATAGTTTCGAATATTGTCTTCCCGATAGGGACCAATATGAGTGAGCGATTTATGTTTATGCCATCCATGGGGCTGTTGCTGGTTGTCGCTAGATTACTGACCAAGTATATCAAAAATGAGACTATACTTTTGGTGGTAACAGGAGTGATACTCGCAGGGCTATCATACAAGACTGTGACCAGAAATAAGGTATGGGAAGAAGATTATGTCTTGTTTACTACAGATGTAAAAACCAATGGCCGCAGTGCCAAGTTACTGAATGCTGCTGGTGGCTCACTGACGACCAAGTCCTCATCGATAGCAGATGGGCCAGAAAGAGACAAAATGCTAACAGATGCTATTGGATATCTTAATCGAGCATTAGAGATTCATCCGACTTACAAGAATGCATACCTGCTTTTAGGTAATGCGCACTTTTACAAAAAGAACTTTGAACAGTCTATACAGACCTATGAAAAGGTGCTCAGATTATATCCCAACTATCCAGATGCACAAAAAAACCTGCCTATCGTTCTTAGAGATGCAGGGAAACATTTCGGTCAGCAAATGAACGATATTGCCAAAAGCGAACAGTTTTTAACCAGATCTTATGAGCTGAGTCCAGGTGATGCAGAAACTTTAAGATTACTTGGTATCGTTAATGGTATCAAAGGCGATCACAACAAAGCGCTATTTTATTTTGAAAAGGCACAAGCATTGACACCTGATTCTGCTATGTCTTATGTCAATCTAGGTACTGCTTACAAAAATCTGGGTGATGCCGTAAAAGCTGCTGATAATTATAATAAAGCTCTGTCTATCGACCCTAAGGCACTGGATGGCATACAAGGAAAATAATCGCAAGAAAGATCTCATGACTAAATTACCACTCCTCATTCTATTGCTATGTAGCACTTTGTTGCAAGCACAACAGTCAGAAGATGCTGCCAGAAGATGGGCAACAGAAAAGCTTAATCGTATGAGCCTCGATGAGAAACTCGGGCAGCTTTTTATGATAAGAGCCCATTCCGACCTTGGTGCAGAACATGTCAGAAGTGTAGAAGATCAGATAAAAAAATACAAGGTCGGAGGTCTTTGTTTCTTTCAGGGCACACCTACCAAACAAGCAGAACTTACCAACAAATATCAGCGCTTCTCGGATACTCCACTTATGATTGCCATAGATGCTGAATGGGGTCTCGGTATGCGCCACAAGAAAACAGCTATTTCTTTTCCAAAGCAACTCACACTGGGTGCTATCTCAGACAACACCATGATTTACGAGATGGGTCTCACCGTTGCCGATCAGCTAAAAAGAATAGGGGTTCATGTAAATTTTGCCCCAGTTGTAGATGTCAATAATAATCCAGCAAACCCTGTCATCCATAACAGATCTTTCGGAGAAGACATCTTTAATGTTGCTACAAAATCTTATGCTTATGCCAAGGGAATGCAAGAAGGTGGACTTATCGCTTGCATGAAACATTTTCCGGGTCATGGAGATACGGACGTGGATTCGCATTATGACCTGCCATTGATCCCACACCAAAAAGACAGAATAGACAGCCTAGAACTGATGCCTTTCAGAGTACTTTCACAACTAGGTGTCAAGAGTGCCATGACAGCGCATCTGGCTATACCTACGCTGGATGACCGCGAGAATAGACCAACTTCTCTTTCGAGAAAAGTGGTTACAGAAATCCTTCAGGACCAGCTACATTTCGATGGACTAATCTTTACTGATGGGCTGGAAATGAAAGGAGTCGCCAAACACTTTGCACCAGGAGACATGGAATTAGAAGCCATCAAGGCTGGAAATGATGTCATGCTGCTGCCTATAGATATCGACAAGGCTATTTCCAAACTCAAAGCAGAAGTAAACTCCGATAGACTGGACATCTCTGTAATAGATCAGAAGGTCCTCAAAATCCTCAAGGCCAAATACGAACTCAAGCTTACAGGCAAACCCTATATAAAAAATACACCAGGCATAGATAAGGATATCAATAACCTGGCTGCCAATACCCTGAAAAAGAAACTCTATCAGAAAGCTGTAACATTGGTCAAAGACGATAACGACTTGATACCTCTGAAGCAAATCGATGGACAAAAAATAGCGACTCTTAGTCTTGGGTCTGCTACTAAGACTGACTTTCAGAAAATGCTGTCACGCTTCCGTATTACACAGCAAATGCAAGTCAGCAAGACCATCAGTCCGGAAAAAATAAGCTCGATTCTAAGTAGCCTTGCCAACTACGAGACTGTCATCGTCTCACTACACGATATGTCTATCTACTCTAGTAAGGATTTTGGAATAACAAAATCGATGTTTGATCTGATCTACCAGTTGAACAGCAGGCAACAGGTCATTCTGGTAAATAATGGCAGCCCCTATGCTCTCAAGTTTTTCAGAAACATACCGACCATAGTACAGGCCTACGAAGAAGATGCGGTTATGCAAGAGGTGACTGCACAAGCCATCTGTGGTGTACAAAAGATATCTGGTAGACTGCCTGTTACCGCACATGCTGATTTTCCATTGGACATGGGCATTACCAAACCTAATATGGCAAGAATTGGTTATGCTACTCCAGAGGAAGTACTCATGTCATCTGACAGCTTAATGGCTATAGATACCATCATACAAGAGATGTTCGATAAAAGAGCAGCACCGGGTTGTCAGATATTGGCAGCTAGACATGGTAAGATCTTCTATCACAAAGCCTTTGGTCATCATACGGATAAAAGAAAACAAAAGGTACAGTCAGACGACATTTATGATGTGGCATCAGTTACCAAGATATTGGCTACCACCATCTCCATGATGAAGCTTTATGACGAAGGCAAACTACATCTCAACCATAGTCTGGACACCTATTTGCCCCAGCTGGATACTACCAACAAAGGCCCACTGATAATAGAGGACGTTATGGCTCATCATGCGGGACTTCCTGGTTGGATTGCCTTCTACGAAGACTCTATGGAAAAGGATGTAAAAAATCCGAAGCGTCTAGAAAAATATTACCGAGATGCATATAGTGCTACGCATAGTATAAAAGTAACGGACCAGCTCTACCTGCGAAATGATTTTAAAGACACCATCTACAGTTATATCTACAATTGTGATCTGAAGCCTACACGAAGTTACCGCTACAGTGACCTGGGTTTTTATTTGTTTCAGCAGATTATAGAAAGACAATCAGGGATGACCTTAGACAAATATGCAGAGGAGACTTTCTATAAGCCACTTGGTTTGCAAAACACTTTGTTTAATCCTTTAAGACGTATTCCTACCAACAGAATTCCACCAAGCGAAAAGGATACTTACTTCCGTGATGAAGTGATAGATGGTCATGTCCATGATATGGGGGCAGCCATGCTCGGTGGTGTAGCAGGACATGCAGGCCTCTTTTCTAATGCCGAAGATTTGGTAGTACTCATGCAGATGTTGCTCAATGGTGGTTCCTATGCGGGTCATCACTATATTTCGCCTAAGACTGTCAGAAGATTTACTCAGCGTTATCACAAGTCTACGCGACGTGGCTTGGGATTCGATATGAAGGAGCTTAATCCTGAGAAAACAGAAAACATGAGTCCTGAAGCCTCCAATCTGGCCTTTGGTCACTTGGGCTTTACAGGAATATCGGTGTTTGCCGACCCTAAATATGATTTAATCTATATATTTTTATCCAATAGGACTTATCCTACTATGGAAAATCGAACCTTTGGAAAGAAAAACTACAGACCTCGCGTACAGACTGTTTTTTACAATGCAATGTTGGATGCAGAGCTAGAGTAAGATGTCCTTGCTTAATCTTGACATAGCCAGCAGATATCTATTTGGCAAAAAATCCACTAACTCTATAAACATCATTACTGGGATATCCATTTTTGGTATATCAGTAGGAACAGCTGCCTTGATACTTATCCTCAGTGTTTTCAATGGCTTCGAAGGTCTATTGACTGGTCTCTTTAATGCTTTCAATCCTGATCTAAAAGTGGCTCCAGTAGAAGGCAAGTTTTTTGACTACGACGACCAACTACTGAAAAAAATAACTGCTATAGATGGCATAGCAGCCGCCTCAGCAACTATAGAAGAAATAGCACTTTTCGAATACAGAGACATACAAGAAATAGGCTATCTGAAAGGTATAGATTCATACTACAAGTCAGTTACAAGGCTGGATACGCTTATTATAGATGGTGATTATGTGACAAAAGAAGGTCGCATCCAGTATGGGATGTTTAGTATAGGCATGCGCAACAAGCTCTCTATCAACGTAGATGACAAACTAAATGCGCTTACAGTCTATATGCCCACGCAGAAAAGAACCATGATGGGCACTAAGGATTTTACCAGCCGTAATTTCTATCCTGCTGGGGTCTTTTCTGTAAAAAGTGATTCAGATTACCAATATGTCCTCACTTCTCACGAATTGGCATCAGAGCTTATGGACAAGAAGGATCAAGCTTCATTTATAGAAGTTAAATACAGCCCCAATGCCAACGAATCTGAAGTACAACGAGAATTGCAAAAGCTGGTCGGAGATCAACTAGAGATAAAAGACAGATACCAGCAAGATGCAACGACACTAAATGTCATGCAGATAGAAAAGTGGATTACTTATCTGCTCACAGGACTGACCATGTTTCTTATTGCTTTTAATCTGCTGGGTGCACTTTGGATGATAGTATTGGACAAGAGGAAAGATATCTCTGTATTCAAAGCCTTGGGCTACAAGGACTATCAGGTCGGTCAGTTGTTCTTCATTCTCGGCCTCATGATTACTGGAATCGGGGTCTTGGTTGGCTTCATATTGGCGCTGATAATCTATTATATCCAAGTCAAATTCGGTGTAGTAGGTGTACCAAGCGACTTCATGACAGAGGCCTATCCTATCCAGATCAGAAGTCTAGATTTCCTAACTGTAAGCCTCACTGTATTCGCAATAGGAGCCCTTATTTGTCTACTTCCAGCTAAAAAAGCTGCCCAGAGCATGTCAATTCTAAGAGGAAAGTAGCTCCTAACCTCTTGTTTATCACCATTTTATGCTCACTAATAATCTTTGGGCTACCATTTTAACAAATTTGGCAAGGTATTGGCAACATAGTCGGTGTTCAGATTATTGGAGAGGAATACTTAGCGATAAGATCCTTCTTCAGGCCGGTTCATAGGGGGAAAACTAGGACCGGCTTTTTTAATGCCCCTAATCCAGTATTTTCTAGCCTATTTGCACTCTTACTTCCTTGCTATGCCAGATATATTGTAGACCTTGCAGCACTTAATAGCCTTTATAATACTAGACTGTGAATAAATTCAGCAAACTGAAAGCTGCTTTAAACTCCACCAAACCTGGTTGGGAAGCTCAAAAACAACTTGCTTCTATAGGCTACGAAGATTTCAGAAAACCCAAAGCTTCCAGCAAAATAGCGGCAGTTCTGCTGCTCTTAGTACCTAACAGCAAAGACAGCTGGGATATCATATATATCAAAAGACCTTCTGACAATCCCCATGATAAACATGGTGGTCAGATCAGCTTTCCAGGTGGTAGAACCGAAGAAAATGACCGCTCACTGGAAGAAACCGCTCTGAGGGAGACGGAAGAAGAAATAGGGGTTCCCAAAACCCAGATACAACTGCTAGGCAGTTTGTCAAAAGTGTATGTTTTTGTAAGTGACTTTATTGTCAGCCCATATGTTGCTTGTTGCGAGACTCTTCCTGACTTTATCCTACAAGAATCTGAAGTCGATTATATAATCAGACAAGACTTAAATGAGCTCTTAGCTTCTGAAATACTTACCAAAGACCTCCCTATACGATCTACTGTACTGAAAAAAGTACCGTATTATGACTTATCTGGTGAAACGCTGTGGGGCGCTACGGCTATGATGACAGCTGAGTTTTTGGCTGTATATCGTAATACTATGTAGTTTATAGCGAACTGACGTGGCCATTACGAGAACGGAGAACTCTCCACTCCGGTCGAGTGGACAAGGGGCTTCGAAAGGAAT
>CAZKXO010000023.1:0-6891 GCA_964556525.1 uncultured Saprospiraceae bacterium | reverse complement strand
GTAACTCTTAAAAACGCTTGTCATGCCGACCCTGTGGAGGCATCTCCGTGCTCGGGGAGAAAAACAATTTCTTTCCTAACTAGATATCAGGCCATTGCGAGAACGAAGAACTCTCCAATCCGGTCGGGTGGACAAGGGGCTTCGGAAGGAATTTGGTTGTAAAAAATAAAGTAGTTATTGAATACGCTTGTCATGCCGACCCTGTGGAGGCATCTCCGGGCTCGGGAGAAAAACAATTTCTTTTCTAACTAGATATCAGGCCATTGCGAGAACGGAGAACTCTCCACTCCGGTCGAGTGGACAAGGGGCTTCGATAATATTCTACGTTTACTAGAAAACTATATACGCTTACTCAAACACTGGGAAATCAGGTGCTAATCACCTGCATCTTTAGGTTATAATAATCGAAACACAGATTTCTTAATCTAAAAATTATAGTCATGAAAAATCTAATTGCATTTCTACTTCTGACAATTTTTGCTGAGCCAATGATGGCTACCACTATCAATACTGAGCCAGCAACCAGCACCAAATATGTCTATGCCTTTTCTGGTCTGAAGCTCAGAGCACAGCCTAAGAGTGATGGACAAGTACTAAAGGTGATACCTTACGGAGATAAGGTTATCATCCTAGAGGAGAGTGAAAACTCGGCTACTATAGAGTGGTTATCAGGAAAATGGGTCAAAGTCATCCATGAAGGAGAGGAAGGATATTTATTTGAAGGCTTTATCTCTGAATTGCCGATTCCTAACTACAAATTTGAGATGACGCAGAGTGATTTAGACTTGACCTACCCTATTCTGGCCTGGGCAGAGTATCATTATGCTGAGGTAAAAACGCCAGACACCATCCAAAATGAAACATTAGATCAAGTGATACAACATCTGGAGCACGGTATTACTCTAAAAAGAAGAGATACACCGCATGATTTCAAAGTAGTACTAGAGCTACCTGAGACTGATATAGGTGCTGCTTACAATCTAGTAAAATCGATGTTAATGACGCAGCCAGAGAGAGTTACGTTTGAAAACAAGTCATTATTTATAGATAATCTGAAAGGGAAGATTCACAGAATAAAAGTGAATGTAGAAAACCCGGTGGAATTAAGGCAGATGGAAGATGGCTCGACAAAAATTATTGTAACAGCTTACCACCAGGGTTGTGATATCTATTGATTTTGCCCATTTGTAGAATATGGTCGTTTGGGGATTAGTCCTTTCTCACTAGAGAAAGGACTTTTTTTGTTAAAAGCCGACTTTAAGGTAAACCATTGGGCAATTGGGGAAATAAATCTGATAAGATACCCTCCTAGGGGGTATCTTACAGTGTAAAGATCAGTCCTATCTATAGACTTAATCTTTTTACTCAAAATAGAAATTAAATGACTACCCTTAAACTCATCTGCCTTTTGGCATTCTTATGTCCTTTTGTGAATGCCACTGCTGGAGAATCTATTACTTCATCCCCATCAGTATCTGTGGCAGAAGAGATGTGCAATACAAAGCCGACTATTATTTGCCCAGCTTTTGTTTGGCTTAAGCCATCAGAAAGTTCTCACCCAAACAGAACAGGATACCCTACAGCTCTACCAGGAGGGCCCGGTTGTGGAACACCAATTGTGACTTTCACAGATGAAGTATTTATAGTAAATGACTGTCATAGGACCTATACTAGGACTTGGATTGCTACAGATCCTGACAACTCCAGTCTGATAGACACCTGTATTCAGACCATCAAACAGATAGATGAAGTACCTCCCGTTATAGATTCTGCACCTACAGACATCGTCGTCTATACTAACAATACAGACCCTCTTACCTTACAAAATTGTTCTACTCAGATATTTTATAACTTCCCTTCAGTCTACGATAATCATGTTTTGATCTCAGTAACAGAAACAGCTACACGAAATGGTGTCGAGGTAGATCTTAAATCGGGAGACCATTTTCCTCAAGGAGTTACAACTGTAGAATATGTGGCCTTTGATTTCTGTGGCAACTTTGCTACTCATAGCTTTACTATAACTGTGTTCTGTGCAGATTGTCATCTTTCTTGTCCCGATGATGTCATCGTAGATGTCAATGGAGATATTTCCCCAGCAGCACTAGGCACACCTACCGCATTTTCTGGAAACATGAACTGTGGCACACTTACCAATACTTCGCACATAGATGAAGTTGCTGATTTAGCTTGTAACAGAAAAAGTATTACTAGAATATGGAGCGGCACCTTCAGTAACATGTCTACTGAGACATTTACTTGTACACAAAGAATTAATGTGCAAGATATGACTGCTTTGACTTTGTATAATTGTCCATCAGATATCAATGTGGTAGACAATTTTACCAATGCACACTGGCCAGAACCTGTAGCAATAGCTAGCAATAACGCAAATGCTGTTACTTTGACCAGTAATTTTTCTCCTGGAAATACCTTCCCAGTTGGGATCACTACAGTAATATATACAGCTACAGATGCTTGTGGCAATGAAGCCAGTTGTTCTTTCAAGGTATCAGTCCTGACAGACGCAACATTTGAAGATTGCCCAGATGATATCACTATCATGTGTAATGAGAATGGTGTGGGAGTTGTAGATTATAATTTACCAGAATACACAGGAAGCTGCTCCACTTGTAATGATCCGGGATTCATTCCAGGATTTGTCTATGTAGGTTCTTTCAATGGTTCTAACTATTACTGTAGTAGAGAGTTTCATACTTACCAAGAAGCTATTAAGCTCATAGCACCTCATGGTGGACACTTAGCATCTATAGAATCAGAAGCAGAAAACGACTATCTCGCAGACAGAATAATAGCGTCTACAGCATTAATAGGTCTTACGGATGTAAATAGAGAGGGTCGTTTTGAATGGGATGATGGTTCGCCACTGAACTATACAAACTGGTATACTTTACAGCCTAACAATTACGAGAATCAAGACTTCGTAGAACTTATAAAAGGCTCTGGTCTTTGGAATGATATAGATAATGACAGCAAACTGGAATTTGTAATGGAAATTCCGTGCGAGTTTGTCAGACATGTAGGTGGTCCGCTTCCAGGTGATGCATTACCACCAGGAAACTACTCTGTTACTTTCCAAATAGCCGATGGCTGCGGACTCAATGAGTTCTGCACCTTTGACATCACTGTGATGGAAGGCCTTTCATTTGTATGTCAGGACGATATTTTTACAGAAGTAGAAATCGGTGTGGATGAAGTGAGTATAAGCTGGGATATACCAGAAGCATTTACTTGTTGCTCCTCTTGTCAGAGTCCTGCCAACTGTGTGACAGTTACACAAATTGCCGGACCACCACCTGGTTCTAATTTCTTTAGACAATCAAAAACAGAAATAACTTACCAAGCAACAGATGCTTGTGGCAATACTGCCATCTGTAGTTTCAATGTCTTGGTAGATATCAATACTTCTAAAGGAAAAATCGCAGATAATTCTGATGCTGGTACTGTAATAAGAATGGCTGGAACTACTATGCAAGAAGAAGAAGAAATTCTAAATGAGGAGGAAGTAGAACTTCAGCCAATTAATATCTCCATCAGCAATGAAGAAGCACAAGCTACTCAATACTTCCAAACTAAAGTCTATCCAAATCCAGTATACGATTTATTGCAAGTAGAGCTGGAAAATCATGAGCAAGCAGAAAGAATCTTGCTTATAGATCAACAGGGCAGAATATTGATAAATAAGACACAAGGCATACAGGCAAATACAATTATTGATATGTCAGATTTGACTAAAGGAATGTATTTCCTACAGCTAAGTTATGAGAATAGTGAGCCTCAGACAAAAAGAGTGACTAAAATCTAATCCTCTATATACTAAGTAAAAACAAGCCATCTCGGACTATTCGAGGTGGCTTTTTTTATTTATTTCATATTAAATCACATCAAAAAAAAATTTAATATCTTAAAAGGCAGATAATTAAAAAATTTGGCATTTATTTACCTCACATTTCGAACAGAGCATATGCTGCTC
Organism: uncultured Saprospiraceae bacterium; assembly: GCA_964556525.1. Taxonomy (GTDB): domain Bacteria; phylum Bacteroidota; class Bacteroidia; order Chitinophagales; family Saprospiraceae; genus RFSX01. The sequence goes on along the minus strand of CAZKXO010000023.1, from coordinate 2,897 downwards.
TTAGAGAAAACTAAACGAATAAGAATTGAAATAATACCCGGAACAACATGAGTAAACCAAGGGTCATAGTAGAATTTTCCAAATTAGAGGAAGATGTCAAACAAAGGATCAAACTCCATTATCCTAATGGTTTTGATAAGCATCTCATTCAGTTCAAAAATCATAAGAAACATCTTATCAGTGCCTTGCCTTACGAGACAGAAGACAAACACTATCTCATAAAAATGACACGTGAACAAGCCCACGAAATCATTCTTAATGATGATGACTATAATGAGAATGGTATCCTTAAAAATGATAAAAAGGAAGAATACGAGAAGATCCTAGCAAACTAATGATTAACTTATTTCAGCGCATCCATAACAAAAGCTTTCTTTCTTACTGACACTGGCACCTTGCTGTCATCGCGCATTTTTAAATATCCTCCTTCTGTTTTGATATAAGATTTTATCTGTTGCTTATTGACCAGGTGAGACTGATGAACTCTTATAAAAGAAGAAGGCAAGACTTTCTCGAACTCCTTTAGGGTTTTGGTAACAAGAATTTTTCCATCCTTGATATAGAATGTGGTGTAATTACCCATCGCCTCTAGTCTGATGATTTCATTTAGAGGAACGAGGCGGATTTCGTCCTGAGTATTAAGTGTAATAGTGCCTTTGGCTGTCTTATCATGCGTATTCGTTTTCAAAGGCTGTGATTCCTCCAGTTTAGCTATTGCAGCTGATAGTTGATCGGGGTCTATGGGTTTTAGCAGATAATCCACTGCACGGAAGCGGAAAGCCCTGATGGCATGATCTTTACTTGCAGTAGTAAAGATGACCTGTATGTTCTCATCAGCAATGATATCTAAAAGGTCAAAACCATCCCCATCTCCCATATGTACGTCTAAGAAGAGCAAGGAAGGCTTTAGTTCTTTGACCATTTTGGCAGCAGATAAGACACCTTCCGCTGTTCCGACAATCTCTATGTCGGGATGCCCATCTTCTATACTTGCTTTTAGACTGGCAATAGCTAAAGGCATATCATCTATAATCATTGCTGTGATATTCATATGCTCATAATTTTTCCACACGAATAATGATCTTGTAAAGCTAGCAGATATAAAAGGGCTTTCCTCATTACGATGATTTTGTTTTAGGTAGATAGATGAGGACTCTTGTTCCTAATGCTTTGCCATTGTCATCCAACAGATCTTCGTAGACCAAGCCTTTTTTGGCCCAGCGATTCAGCTTGGACAATCTTTGTTCTATGATATGTATGGCAGCTGATTCGTGGCTTTTCTTCTTATTTAAAGCCGCCTGAGCACGACCTATACCATTGTCTTCTATAGTTGCAATAAGATGCTGGGCTCCCTCCGATATCGAAAAGGTAAGCTTTCCTTTATCGGTTTTGGGATTCAGGCCGTGGATGATAGCATTTTCTAGAAAAGGCTGTATGACCATCACAGGGACCATATAACTGTGGGTAACATTCTTATGGATTTCAAAGTCAAACTTATTGTTTCGGATTAGTTGTTCCAGTTCCAGATAGGAATTCAGGAACTGCAATTCTTCACTCAGGGGTATAAATTCTTTCTGAGAATGTTCCAGCAGCTTGCGCATCATCTTAGAGAATCGATGGAGATTGGTTCTGGCTTTTTTGTTTTCGTTCAGGGCGATGAGTCCGCTGATGCTATTCAGTGTATTGAATATAAAATGGGGATTCATCTGGAGTTGTCCGAGTTTCTGCTTTTCTGATTCCACTTGTAATTGGAGCGACAATTTCTCTTTTTGTGCATCGAGGTTTTTCATCTCATTTCTCAATCTGAATTGTGAAAAGAGATTTATCCCAAAAAGCAAAAGCAAAACTCCAAAGAGCCACGGCCAGAAACGAGACCATTCGGCTTGCTGGACTTTAATCTGTATGGGCTTGGTAACAGTAGTCTGATCATTGATACCAGTAGCTTTGAGGACCAACTCTGATCGTCCTTCAGGCAATTGTCTGATCAGAAGTTGAGTTTTACTTTCTATTGGCTTCCAAGGATCTTCGTTCAACTTGTAAGACAAATGGACTCGATCCATGAGTGGTGGATAATGGGTTGTAAACTCTATTAGAAGTTCCGTTTTGTCTGCTGCAAAATTAAGAGGTGGGTAAATCTGCTTTTGATTCTCATCCAGAATCTCCGTTATATTAAAATCTGGTGCTCTGGCAGGTGCATAGTTGTGGGAATTGCTCAAGGTCTGTCCATTGGCGTACCATAGGACCTTCCACCCATCTAAGGTGAAGTCTACTATTTGATTATCGATAAACTTTAGAATTTGACTGGAAGCATCAAAAACGAAGAGTTCTTTATCGGTAGTCAGCATGGCTATTATATCGTCCTGGGCCACTACTTTTTGTACATCCGAAGGGAAATCGACTCCTGGCACGAAGTACTTTTTACTTCTTCCATTCTCCAACATCCAGATGCCTGATTGCGAAGATAACAGCAATGATGTACCTAGACTGGTAAAGGAAGTAGGCATAAAAGGCAATTCGTATAACTGATAGCTGTTACCCAGGTTATTTCTTAGCTGCCCATTCCATATTTCCAAGGATTGGAGTAAACTATCTTTTTCTATGCTCGCCCCAGTCTTCTGTAGTTCTCCATTAACCATAAGATAGTTAAAGCCATGAATATCAGTCAGTAACACTTGTTTTTTCGGGCCTTGAGACAAACTCTTTATCTCTGACACATGTTGAATACTTAGCTGAGCAGTCATCTGGCTAGCGAAAAAGCAACAGAAAATGAGTATATGCTTAGGTCGGAGCAATAGAATCTAGATTACTTGATATATATACAAAATAGATAAATCTTTAGTGCTCTAACTAGCTGTGCTAAAGTACAAAGAGAGCAATAAAACACATAAGCACTAATC
>CAZKXO010000022.1:0-22959 GCA_964556525.1 uncultured Saprospiraceae bacterium | reverse complement strand
CTCATTACTCGTAAGTCTATAAGCTCACCGCTTTTAGAAAAGATAAGTTCTCTTTTTATAGAGTCTCTCGTCTCTTGTGAAAATTGAAATTGATTATCTCTTATCGTCCCGAAAACATACTTTCCTAGGGATTGCGATTGCCCAAAACTACCCAACTTATACCGCAGTTCCAGAAATTCTCTGATTCTTATGACATCTATAGTCTGGTCATTATTGCTATAGCTCCGTGATAGGAAGTCCATCGTTTTTCTTGCTACATCTTCTATTCCTTCAAATTTTATGGAGACCAGTCTATATTGACCATTGAACTCCTTAAATACTAAATCACCATCGCCTATTGCAGCACCTTTAGTATCTCTGAAGATTCTGTCTAACCTTTGGGTGCTAATTTTTTCTCGTAGCTCTTCAGTAAATATTCTGCTATAGCTTTCCTCAAATTGTTTTCTGCTCTCCAGATTTCGAATAGGATATTTGACCAGCTTGGAAAGTTCTACGACTTCATTCTTCCTAACGAGTTCCTTGAAGTTGAGTAAGAAGATTTTAAATCCTACGGGGTCAGAAATCGTAGCAGAGCTCCAACTGGTAGGTACGGTGCCATCCCACTCGATATCATCGGCATGGATCTGTTGGTATACACTGGAATTGGCATTGATCTGTTTTTTGAGTTTTGGGGACTGAAAGTGTACTGCACCGCCGTAGACCCAGCCAGTTTTCCCTGAACTTCTGTGTTTTACTTTTAGCCAAGGCTCGTAATAATACTTAGACCTTAGTTGTAGAGCTAATCTGTTTTCAGATACCTCACCTAGATAGTCCAAGGTATCTCTTTCTGTGATAGTCACTACTGTTCCTGCTGATAAGCTGCTATCTCTTCTTATACGTAATCTGTCTAGGCTAGCGTACAGCTCTGAACTGTATGAAGGTTCCAATTTTTTGGGGTCCTCCTCTGTATTCATTTCTGAGATATGCTCTTCAGAGTTTGCTTTCTTATCACTTCCACAAGAAGCGAAACATATAAACAAACAAAAAACTAATAAGACGTTATACATTATAGCTGTTTGCCCAAAGGTACAAAGCCAGGTATATTATCAAAAGCTCATATATTCTATTAACAGACTATTTTAAGACCATACTCTCCTTAGAGAATTGCTTGAAACTGAAGAAAACAGCTATTATAGCCAGTATAATCAGAGATCCCACTATAGCTATATAATGACCATTCTGAATAGTTCCTGCAATTATCTCTTTGGTTGCAAGCCCAATATTGAGGATAGGGATAAACGCCGTCTTCCAATCTAGTTCTATCCCCGGAATCATAGCCAAAGCCGCAGGTAATATTATAACCGTCATAAATGGAGATACGATACTCTGTGCTTCTTTAAAGCTTTGTGCCTTTATAACCATAGCTGCAAGTACTCCAGCAAAGAATATGCAGAGAGGTATAAGCATAGCCAATAACATTGTGACAAATTTCGGACTGACTATATTGCCCAGCACTTCTAGCATATCTTCTGGCATATCAGGTAAAAACTTAACACCGATATACAAGCCTACAATTCCCATAATAGCAGAAGCCAATCCCATAAGAGAAATGGTCATCACCTTACCCAACATTATATGGAATCTGGATGATGGCACAGTGAGTAAGGTCTCTATTGTTCCTCTTTCTTTCTCTCCCGTAACCAAATCCAATGCAGGATACATACAACCCATAAAACAGAAGAGGATAAACATATAAGGAAGGAAGCCACCAGCTGTCTTTCCTAATGCTTCTTTCTTAGGTGCGATGTCATACCTTGTCAGATCGAGGGGATCTATAGTGGCTTCTGTCAGATTAAGTTGTTCTATTCTTGAATCAAGTAGGGATTCTTCGTATTTATCCACTACTTCAGTCATTCTGCTCTTTACAGCCAGATTGGTCGACTTGAACCACATATTGACCTTGGTAGACTCCATTTCCTGTTGCTGTTTTCCAAAATCACCAAGGAAGGCGATCATAGCATCCAGACTATCACTGAGTATTCCATCTCGGCCTGTTTCCATCGTCATCCCTTCTATCAGCTCTATTTTTGCAGTATCGATGGTTGCCACAAACTCTAACGGAGGATCCAATAAGGCTAATTTGAGTTTTTTATTTTCCTCTTTTTCCATCACTACTTTCATAACTGCGGTCATTCCATACATGAGAAATGGAATGAGCACAGCTGGCATAATGATGGCAGTTATCAATGTACGTCTATCTCTAAGCGTATCTATTAATTCTTTTTTGAATACAGTTAATATGGTGCTCATAAGATATAGATTATTGGGTGAGTGGATTAGAAGAATTAACAATATTGATGAAGGCTTCGGTGAGACTGGTGCCATGATTTTGGGCTCTATAGTTGTCCATAGAATCACTATACACTAATTCTCCTTTATTGATGATCGCCAGATCGTCACAAAGCAGATCTACTTCACTCATTATATGTGATGAAAATATAACAGTCTTACCTTCTTGCTTACAATTACGTATCAGTTCTATAATACTATTGGCGGTGATGACATCTAGGCCTGAAGTAGGTTCGTCAAAGATGACAACTTCAGGGTCATGAATCATACTTCTCGCAATAGAGACTTTCTGCTTCATACCAGTACTCATTTGTCCTATGCGCTTTTTGGAAAACTCGTGTATCCCCAGATTGGTAAAGAGCATATCTTTTCTCTGAGCTAATTTCTGAGCATCCATTTTATAGAGCTTACCGAAATAATCTACAATTTCCGAAGGATTGAGTCTATCGTAAAGATTTGTAGAGCCAGTTAAAAAGCCCGTTTTGGTTCTGACTTCCTTAGAGTTTTCGGTAACATCATACCCACATATCTCTATACTTCCAGATGTAGGTTTCAGGATAGTAGACATCATTCTCAGGGTCGTAGTCTTACCTGCACCATTGGGACCTAGCAGGGAAAAAATTCGACCAGGCTGACATTCGAAAGAAACGTCATTGACGGCATTGATAGAAGGAGCGGTCGTTTGCAGCTCCTTTTTTTGCTGTTTACTAAGCTTGTAAGTCTTAGTAACATTTTGGACTTTGATCATAAACTTTAGTTGGTTTTTGCTTTCAGCGATAGTGCCAGTAACAAAACTTAAAGATGGAAAAATTAGTTTAGTCAGTGAGAACAACTAAGATTAAATTTGGAAATTATCAGATTTGCAGTCCTATTTATTAGACCAAACTCCTTACCAGTGTCCAGTACTAGAAATATACTGGCCCATCTCATTTCTAAGCTAAAATATCACAGCGTTGGTCTATATAATCGGCAAATAGCCAAGGAATTTATTAGTTTAGACCTTAGTTATGCCTAATCTTAGGAAATATACCTTGTACGCAATTCCTATCTTACTGATAGGATTCTTGCTGTTCTACTTTTCTGATATTGTGGGCTATATCATTATGGCTTGGGTGATTTCTATGATAGGAGCACCGTTGCATAACTTTCTGAGCTCTAGTAAGTACATAAATAAAACTGCGGCTGCTGGGCTGACACTTTTCGTGTTTGCGTTATTTCTTTTGATCTTGGTACGTATTCTGGCACCTCCACTTATAGATCAGGCAAAGAATCTTGCAGGTCTTGACTATGAAAAAATTATAGTTGGGTTAGAAGAACCTATTTCAGATATGCAAAACTGGCTTCAAGAAAAAGGACTAATGGCTTCAGAAATTCAGGAACAAAATGTGGATGTCTCACCGGATTCTGACAAGTTACAGACCACTGTAGTTAGACTTGATTCATTGCTAAAGACACAGGGGGATACATTGTCAGATACGGGAATAGATCTGGTCATCAATGTCAATCCACCTACAGAAGTAGATCTTGGAGAAACAGAAGAAAAAACAGACTATCTGACTGGAGTCAAAAACAACATTTTTGATTTTTTCAATCCAGCAAAAATTCCGAAATTACTAGGGTCTTTTGTTGGTTTCTTTGGAAATATTCTGATTACAATTTTGTCCGTCTTTTTTATTGCTTTCTTCTTTCTCAAAGAAAAAGGCCTCTTTTCTAAGATGGTCTCTTTTCTGGTACCCAATAATCAGGAAGGTAAGGCCAATCATGCGATAGAAGAATCCTCCAAACTACTTATAAGATATTTCGTAGGCTTAGTTGCACAGGCACTGGTTATTACTCTTATCACTACTATACTACTAAAGCTGTTTGGATTTAAAAATGCCTTATTAATGGCATTCTGTTTTGCTGTATTCAATCTGATTCCATATATCGGACCGATACTAGGAAACCTGTTTGGCGTATTGATAGTTATATCATCTAATCTGGATGTCAGTTTCTACGATGTGATGCTGCCAAAGATTATAAAAACTATAATCATATTCGGCGTCCTACAATTGGCAGATAACTTTTTCGTTCAGCCAAATATATTTTCACGTAGTGTCAAAGCCCATCCATTAGAGATTTTCATAGTTGTGCTCATGGGTGCTAAAATCGGAGGTGTTGCAGGTATGGTACTCGCGATACCTGCCTATACAGTATTGAGAGTATTGGCAAAAGTATTCCTCTCAGAATTTGAGGTGGTGAAAAAACTCACAGCTGGAATTTAAAAAAAAGCCACTCCCTCGAGGAAGCGGCTTTCAAAAAACTAAATCTATATTTCTCTATCTGTCTTGCTTGGCAAAAACCTTCTGAAGCAAATTTGTCGTTCTTTGCGAGATATCATTTCTGATACCTGATTCTTTCTTCTCGATCAAATCGAAAAGGCCCACTAAAGCTTTTGTGTTAATGTGATCTGCTAGGTCAGGATTGATATCCTTAACAAGTGGTAAAGAATTGTACTTGGTGATGGCATTTGTCCACAGATCCAGAGCTCCTACTTTATTTAGAGAATTGTTTAATACTGGTTTGAATTCACTATAAAGACTGTTATAAGTTCTGTTGTCCAGGTATTGTGTTGCAGCATTATCTGCACCCATAAGGATATTCAAGGCATCATCAAAGGTGATACTCTTGATTGCGTCAAAAAAGATAGGCCCTGCCTTGGTAGCTGCATCCTCGGCGGCCCTATTGATCTTCTTTACCATTTCCTCTTCAAGATTTTTGAAACCTGGAATGATTGCAAGCTTATCTAAAACCTTAGTAGCTTCATCCGGCAATAAGATTTTATAGACAGAGGCATAATAGCCATCTTCAGCGGAAAGAAAATCTACACTATTATTTACTCCAAACTGAAGGGCTTCTTTCAGGCCATTAGAAACATCTAAATTGCTCAAAGGAGCATCGGCTACAGTATCAAGTACCTTTTGTAGAGATTGTGGATCACAGGATATTAGGGTGGTAGTTAACAACAATACTATGAGTGACTTATACATTATGATATGTTTTTATATTTAATATACGGCAAAAGTAAATAAAGCGGTATTGAAATTCTTGTTACAATTGGATACTTAACCAAATTGAATAGATAGGAATGATCTAAAGACGCCTACCTTGGAAATGATTTTCTTAAGAGCTTGTTATTTAACAAATTCTTTAGGAAAGTCTTTAATAATTTCGACCTCCTAAATTAGATTAATAACTAAAAGTTGATTTAAAAATGAAATACTTATTTGTTGCCCTCTTTGTAACCTTGACTTCTCTGGGCTATGCACAAACTTCTGAGTTGAATCAAGTAAAGAAATTGATCTCGACTTTTGACGCAGAAGAGAACAACATAGAAGTCCTAGAAGAAGCAGATGCGCTGATAGGAAAACTCTTTGACAAGGCTGATTATAGCCCAAATGCTGCTGCATTATTCGCTAAAGCTAAAGTCAAATCCTTGCTATTACAAAACCAAGAACAGGATAATCCTGATAGCTATTCTAAGGAACTGCGTGGTATATACAACGATGCACTGGATAAAGACGCGAGCATGGTCTTAAGACATGATATTCTCAACGAATTGTATCTCGCCAAAGTAAAGATGCTAGATCTAGGGAATAAAGCCTATGAGGCTGAAGATTTTGCAGATGCACATACTCATTATCAGAATGCACTCAGTCTAAATGCTCTCGAAGTAGCTTATCCTAAACATGCCAAGCTAGATACTTCTATCCTATTTACTGGAGCTGTATTTGCTAAACTGAGTGAAAAAAACAAAGAAGCCATTACAGACTTAGAAAAGTTGGTTTCTTTCAATTACCAGCGAGCAGAGATTTATGATTATTTGGCTGAGTTATACAAAAAGGTAGGGAAAGAAGATAAAGTAGAAGGTATAATGAAATTAAAAGCTGAGCGCTTCCCAGAATAAAATAGTTGCTACTATAATAAAAACCTCCTCAGGGCTGACCTTGTGGAGGTTTTTTTTATTCGAATTAAATCTTGTCTAGCTACTGTAACGCCGCTAATAAGTCTTCTACTGGTGGTCGCTTACTGTAGTCCGGCTCATAGAAGACATATTTGATACGCATATCCTTGCCTATTACATAAGTCGCAGGCACAGGTAGTACTGGAGAAGTGCTTCCATTAAATTCGTTGAGGTCCTTCTCCTTGAACTTAAGAATCTTGGAATTGTAATCTTCTGTCACGTGATAGAATACTTTATACTTCTTCATAATCTCATGATTTACATCAGGAATGAGATTATAGGTCAAGCGTTCTTCATTGCCTACAGCTCTAGTGTACTCCATAGACTGTGGAGTAACAGCAATAACTCTTGCATGATCTAATGCATTAAAATCTTTTAGATTGTCCTTGAATTCTGACAGCTGCTTAGTACAGTAACCACACCAGCCACCTCTAAAAAACGTGAGTATTATAGGCGATCTTTCTGTTTCTTTTTCCAAATTTATTGTCCGTCCTCGATTTCCGAGTGCTTCGAAATTTGGAGCTAAGTCCCCTACTTTGAGTCCCCCAAGAACATTATTTGGGTTATTGGCAATGCCATATTGAGTAAGATCCAGAGTGGCCTCAGACATAACTTTAGGTGCTGCTTCTTTCTTAGAAGTTGCCTCTTCATTTTTAGTTGCTACCTCCTTTTGAGCTGTTTGTTTTGTGTCGTTATCACAGCTGATTAAGCTTAGGCTCAGTGTAGTAAGAAATAAGAATTTTTTCATGAATTAAAAATAGCAAATAATGCTGAGAGCTTTAGTCTGCGGTCTTGTAAGAAATTTAGTTACGCCTCGGTCCTCCAGCAATAGTAAGTTGTTCTTCACAAGGTCCGAAGTTAATAGGATCTGTAAAGTCATTAGGTCTGGCATCACTATCGAGAATAAAATCAGAGCCAAGTTAGTTTTCCTATGCAGGCATAATCAGGTAAGTGGAACTTGATTAGATACTTCCAGCGTTAAGATTCTGATGCAGAAATTCACTCTTATTGTGTATAAATAACAATTCTTAAAAGCCGATCACTTCTACAGTGAAAAGGCATTAATGCTGTCACCTACTTGTCATTAGTCTGAAAAGTCAGATAAGATTATCTCAGTGCTTGCTTTATCTTAATCTTGAAAGCCGCAAATATCAAAGTCATAATCGGACTTACATAGTTAAAGATCGCGTAGACAAAATAGTCAGCGACACTGACATTTAGTACTCCAGCTTGATAAGCACCACAGGTGTTCCAAGGGATCAGAACAGAAGTAACTGTTCCTGCATCCTCGATAGTTCTACTAAGGTTTTCTGGTGCCAGTCCTCTTTTCTCATAAGCTTTGTCAAACATTTTTCCAGTTACGACAATAGAAAGATACTGATCTGAAGCTGTAAGATTCAGTGACAAAGCACTGGCTACGGTCGTGGCAAATAATCCGAAGACAGATTTCGCCATATTTAGTAATGAACTACTGATTCTGCTTAGGGCCCCAATGGCTTCCATTATACCTCCAAAAACCATGGCACACATAATCAGCCAGATGGTTCCTAGCATACCATTCATTCCACCTGAACTAAAGAGGTCATTAAGAGCATCATTTTCTGTATGAATAGTGACATCTGTGGTGATGGCATTCATGACACCTTTGTAAGCTGAGACCAAATCTAAGTCCGTAGAATCTCCGATCACGGCTACTACATTTGGCTGGAATATGACTGCAAAGATACCTCCTAATAAAGTACCAGCTAACAAAGCTACCAGTGGCTTGGTCTTTTTTATTATTAGGATAAGGACCACCATTGGAACTATAAATAACAATGGAGATATATTAAATGAGGCTTTAATTCCTGCCAACATTTCTGAGGTCTGTGCCTGACCTGAGGTCTCCTGTCCCAGACTTAATAATCCAAAAATGATCAAGGTGATCACGATAGAAGGCACAGTGGTCAGTGCCATATATTTAATGTGTGAGAACAGATCTGATCCAGCCATCGCTGAAGCCAGATTGGTTGTATCTGAGAGTGGGGACATTTTATCACCAAAGTAAGCACCTGAAATTACTGCGCCAGCTGTCATACCCATTGGTATATTAAGCGCAGAGCCTATGCCTACCAAAGCTATACCTACTGTCGCAGAAGTTGTCCAAGATGATCCTGTTGCTACTGAGATAATGGCACATATAATAACTGTAGCAGGCAGAAAAATGGAAGGATGCAATATCTGAAGCCCATAGTAAATCATAGCTGGAATCACACCACTAATCAGCCAAGTACCCGCAAGTGCTCCGACCATCAGCAAGATAAGTATTGCACCAGTCGTGGACTTGAAATTATTGCCTACTTCTGCTATCATTCTCTCATAGCTGACCTTATTCATAAAGCCTATGACAGCTGCAACAGCTGCGGCAAGCAATAGTACAAACTGGTTAGAACCACCAAGGGCATTATCACCAAAAACCAGAACATTTACTGCTAGTAAGCTGATAAGAAACAATACTGGTATCAGTGCTTCGAACAGATTTAGTTCTTCATTAAAAGTCAGTTTATCATCGATTTCTTTTTCTTCTGCCATGGAACTAAGATAGTATTTTCAGTAAATAAGTCAGCTTCTAGAATTGCATCTCGACGATGGCTCTATCTATTTTGCCTGCTATAGGAGGAGATAATTTGTGGATTTTTACAGAAGCGGCTGTGACATTGTCTAGCACTTGGATTTTCTGAATAATATGATAAGCTACGGTTTCTATAAGCTTACGCGTCTGTGTCATTTCATATTCTACTATGGCATAGACATCTTCATAATTGACTGTATCTTGTATATTATCATCTATAGAGTCAAAACTCTTTAGCTCTACAGAGACATCACAAATAAAATTGTTCCCTTTTTTTCTTTCCTCATCGTAGAAACCATGATAGGCGAAAAATTCGAGTCCCTTAAGTGATACTATCGTTTTCAATTTTTCTTAAAATTTATTTAGTTGAGATAAACTATCGCTGCATTGAGCAAACTCGCAAAGCTCACCCATAATAGATATGGGATAAGCAGATAAGCAGCTGTTTTGTCTGTTTTTCCAAATGCTCTTATTGTTGCTACAATGAAGATCCACATCAGAACTATTATAACCAAAGCAGCTTTGGGGTTTTCCATTCCGAAGAAGACAGGAGACCACAGCAGATTGAGTACAAATTGTACTCCAAAAATAACCAGTGCCCGAGATTTGGAGGTGCTATCAACTGCGTTCCATACTCTTGCCAGAGCAATGCCCATCAAGGTATACAACAAGGACCAGGCGGGTCCAAAAACCCAAGGTGGAGGCTGGAAAGAAGGTTTTACAAGCCTGTTATACCATTCCGTTGTCGCAGAACCAGCCAACAAACCTGATGCAGAACCGAGTCCTAAACAAACGACAACACAGACAATTATTTTGAGTGGAAGGCTTAACTTCATTCAATAAGTTTATCTCTTAAATGGGTATATTCGTTTCTGCTTAAAAAAGAAAACTACAATTTGCTTAGAGCTAGTCACAAGTTTGACCCTACCGTAGCTTGTTTGTACCCCATTGTACTGACAATGATACTAGCTTTTATTTGCAATCCATCCATCGCACAGAAAGTTCTATCAGACAGAATTGCCAATTATGATATGGAGATAAGACTGGATAAAAACAGCAAAAAACTCCATTGTAAAACGCAACTCACTTGGACCAATCCCTCAGCTGATCCAGTAGATCATCTGCTATTTCATCTTTATTACAATGCCTTCAAAAACTCCAATTCTACTTTCATGAAGGAGCGAGGCGTCCCAGATTTTCTGCTCAATAACATAGATGAAGAATGTGGATGGGGCTGGAGTAACATAGACAGCATGACCGACGAAGCTGGCAATCAACTCATCTCTGGAGCAGAATACATACAACCAGACGATGATAATACATCAGATCAGACAGTTCTAAAAGTACCTCTTGCAAATGCAGTAGGTCCTTACGAAACTATTGTAATCCAGTATGATTGGACAGCAAAAATACCAATGACAATGCCCCGAACGGGATACAACAAAGAGTATTTCTTCTTTGCCCAGTGGTTTCCTAAAGTCGGTGTCTATGAACCTACTGGAATGCGCTATGCAGAACAAGGCGGATGGAACTGCCATCAATATCACTCTGCAGGAGAATACTATTCTGACTTTGGTGTCTATAATGTAAAGCTGACTGTCCCTCTGGATTATGTGGTGGCTTCTTCTGGCCAACTTATAGGGCAAGAGAAAGGAGACAGCAGTAGGACCTGGAACTACTATGTGGAAGATGTGATAGACTTTACTTGGTCAGCTTCTCCACACTTTGAAATTACTGAAGACAAATACAAAGATACAGAGATACTTTTTTACAGTTATCCTGAAAAAACACATTTTGCTACTCGTTACCTAAACTCCATCAAATATTGCATGCAATATCTGGAAGAGCATCTAGGACCTTATCCCTACCCTACTATATCCATTGTAGACCCACCTATACATGGTCTATTTACCGGTGGCATGGAATATCCAACCCTTATTACTGCCCTGAGTTTCAATACGTTTCCTGCAGGTTTCAAGACTCCAGAGACATTGGTTGTCCATGAATTTATCCATCAGTATTTTATGCAAATGGTCGCAACACATGAGGTCGAAGAACCTTGGATGGACGAAGGTCTAACCACTTACTATGAAAGCCGGATTCTGGACAGCTATATGTCAGACAGCACCTCCACTATAGAAGTGATGGGTATCAATGCAGGAAATAAAGAATGGAATCGTGCGGAATTCTTTGGATTTAAAAAGAATGACATAGCCCCTAATACACTAAAGAGTTGGCAATTCAAAGAAGGGAGTTATGGTCCGATCAGTTATAACAAAACTGCTCTTTGGTTACAAACATTGGAAGGCTTAGTAGGTGTAGCCACAATAGATGAAATTATGAAAACCTACTTTGAGCAATGGCAATTTAAACATCCTTGCAGAACAGACTTGATTACTATCGCCAATGAAATAACAATACAGAATCATCCAAGTAAATTTCCTGAAGGTCTAGATTGGTATTTTGACCAAGTACTTTTCGGCACTGTCCAATGTGACTACGCGGTCAATAGAATTACAAATGAGCAGGCAGAATCAGCTAGAGGTTTTATAGCAGACTATGAAAATTGTGTAAGTTCTGAAAACGAAAACAAGTCGTTGCTGTCCAAGGTTGTCGTCTGCAGAAATGAGGGGATGCACCTCCCAGTAGAATTGGTTGTCAGTTACGAAGATGGTTCTAAGGAAACCAGATATTGGGACGGTAAAGACAGTTGCAAAAGTTTTGAATTCCAAACAGACTTAAAGATTATAGGTGCCGAGATAGATCCAGAGAGAAAAATAATGCTAGACAAAAATTTTCTGAACAACTCCCTTCTAGTAGAAAAGAAAGTATCTGGAGTTAGAAAACTTTTTGCCCGACTTATTACCAGTACGCAGCATCTTTTCGAAACAGTTGCCATTTTTATATGAGTCCACAAGAATCATATGATCAGGAATCCAACTCCACTTTAGGCCACTATGCCTTAGCGTGGAAGTCCTTAGCCACTCACTGGAGAGTATTACTGATTGCTCATGGAGTAAACTTTTTACTTGTATTACTTACAGTAAGACCTTTCAGTAAATTGGTAAGTGCAACGGTAGGCAACACCTACTTCCATGATAAGGTAGCTGGACCATTCAGTTACAGTTTGCTTACAGACTTTATCAATAATCATGGGGAAGCAATGGGCGCATCATTATCTATGGTAATTACAATGGTATTTCCTTTTCTACTATGGTCAGTATTTTGCAACGGTGGCTATATGCTTCTAAGCAAAAAACATATACACAGTGCACCCTTGTCAGAATTTTGGAGAGGTGGTGCGATGTATTTCTTTCGGTTTTTAAGACTAAGCATATATGTATTTCTAATTTTGGCTATGCTTGGTTCTGTCTGCTTTGCCCTATTTTCGTCAGGTGGCCTGAATCCAATGTCCATGGATTCTGAAAATGGACTAATCAGAAAATTCTACTTTGCGAATGCTGGCTTTGGCATAATATATTTTATTGTAAGTTTATTTAAAGAGCTGGCAAAGGCACAAATCAGCATTCACTCAGACCACAGGATGATACTTAAGTCCTTGCTGAAGTCTGTCAGCAGAATTTTTTCATTTCAGTCGTTGGCCTTAGGTCTGCTAAATTTAGTTGTATTGATATTTATAGGACTGATCTACTATGCCTTGAGAAAATTATTTGGAGGAGCAGCGGTAGCTACGATTATAGTTTCTCAATTATTTCTAGTCTTCAGAATGGCTGTCAGATATGTGAAGCAAGCATCCTTCCTTTATCAAGAAAGCCACCTCCACTCACAAAGTCTAACAGAGACAGCACTATAATTTTTCTACATCATCATACTCGATCTGTGGCTTATAAGGTCTAAAAGGCAATTTCAGAATTTCTACTATGTTGCCAGCTTCCTTATCAGACATATGCGTATCTAGGCCATAGACCAATTTAGTATTTTCTACTTTGGAATAAGTACCAAAAAGTCTATCCCAAAAAGAAAAGATATTACCATAATTCGTATCAGAATACGGCATTCTATAATGATGATGTACATGATGCATATTAGGTGTACAGAAAGCCCAAACCAAAGTTTTGTCTGCCCATTCAGGTAAGATAATATTTGCATGGTTGAACTGGCTGAGCACTACTGACATACTCTGATATAAAAATACTAACCAAATAGGCGCGCCTACTACTACAGTAGCAATAATGGTAAAAACCAGTCTTATTATACTTTCTCCAGGATGATGTCGATTGGCGCTGGTGGTGTCTACGTGCTGATCCGTGTGGTGTACTGCATGAAAGCGCCACATCCATTTTACATGATGCTCTACCCAGTGAGCTGCGTAAGCACCTATAAGGTCTAGCAAGAGTAATCCTACTATAAGTTGTAACCATAAAGGCATCGTCACCCACTGCAATAATCCGATACCTGAACTTACCACATAATCACTCGTAAGTAGAATGAGGAAGGCCAAAAAGAAATTGACCAGGATGGTTGTGAGAGTAAAAAACATATTAACCCAAGCATGCTTCCACCTGTTATAACTAAGTGAGAGCAGCGGTACTGCACTTTCTATAAGTGAGAATATGGTCAAACCTCCTACCAAAATAGCCGTCCTGTGGCTGGAAGGAATGTCTGAGAAATAAGTGATTATAGTTTCTAACATCTGCACAAATTATAGTTATTCAAATAAACAACTTTATCGCTTACATATTGGTCGTCTCTTGAGATTCTACGAATTTTTTTAACTTAAGAAAATACTTCGCCCAACAATAGTTGGTTCTTCGATAATGATCATTAATCTCTTTCCAGTTCTGATGTTCGAATCTTAGAATAATATTTCCTTCTGATCTTTTCAAAATTTCAAAACTGAGAACAGTACCTGTCCAATCTTCATCTGCTACAGTCATTGTATACACAACCTTCTGATTTGGAATGAGTTCTATGACTTTTGAATTCCAATCATAGTCCTCAGAAAAATAGAAATTGAATATTTCTCCTTCTGCGATTTTTCCTTTACAGTCCACTGTCCACCAAGCATTAAAGCCAGCCGGTGTTGTCACAGCATCGTATACTTCAGCAACAGAAGCTTTCATATCTACATCAAGGTACATGGTTAACATAAGTTTAATCTAGCTAAATATTCCAACTCTACAAAGTCCCAAAATATATTAGCTAGATTTGTAATACGAAATCCTTTAGATGATATCAGCTCTTGCAGATAATGCCATTCTCCTATTATTTATTGTAGCCTCATTGGGCTATCTGATAGGTACTATAAAAATAAAAGGCAGCAGCCTTGGAGTAGCTGCGGTGCTATTTACTGGTTTGGCATTTGGCGCAATAGATGAGCGGCTGAAAATTCCAGAAATAGTATTCATACTGGGATTGGTCATTTTTGTCTATTCTATAGGTCTTAGCTCAGGTCCTGCCTTTTTTAAGTCGTATAAAAAGAATGGTATAAGAGACTTCATTTTTATAATGAGTATGCTTATCCTTTCTGGACTGATCGCAGCTGTGTTGTTTAGTCTTTTTGGGTTTTCCTCTTCTATGATTACAGGGATCTATTGTGGAAGTACAACAAATACTCCTGCCCTAGCAGGTGTGGTAGATTACATTACATCCAATTTCGATGGTGGTAAAAGTAGTCTGATGACCAATGAAGCGGTAATTGGGTATTCGCTGTCTTATCCTATGGGAGTACTAGGTAGTATGCTCGCCATTATCGTAATGGAAAAACTACTAAGGATAGATTATGGCAAAGAAATGAAGGCACTGAGAAAAGAATATCCTGTAGAGTCAGAACTTAGTTCTAGTACCGTCTTGGTCACCAATCAAAAACTTCATGGCAGAACGTTGCGTGACATTAATTCTCATTTTGGCTGGGAAGTAGTGTTTGGTAGAATAATAAAAAACGAACTAGTCTCACTGGCAAATTGGGATACGATCTTAGAAATAGGAGATGTAATAATGCTGGTCGGAAATGCAGACGATATAGCAATAGCTGTCAATGATATCGGTGAGAAAACTACCTCTCATCTAGAATACGACAGAACACAGTATGATGTAAGAAGAATATTTGTGTCCAACAATCAAATCATAGGTAAGACTTTGGCCTCATTACACTTGGAAAAAAAGTACAATGCCGTTATATCCAGGATAAGACGTGGCGATGTAGACATGCTTGCTGACGGGGACACAATAATGGAATTGGGAGACAGAATTAGATTTATAGCAAGAAGACAAGATCTCTCTGCCCTATCAGATTTTTTTGGTGACTCTTATACAGAATCCAGTAAGGTAAACCTCTTTTCGTTTGGACTAGGTATTGGACTAGGATTGATCCTGGGTTCTATAGAATTTTCTTTTGGCTCACTGTTTACGTTGAAGCTAGGCTATGCAGGCGGTCCACTTATAGTCGGACTCATACTCGGAGCAATGCGTCGGACTGGACCAGTTGTCTGGACTCTACCTTATTCTTCAAATGTCACTTTGCAGCAGATAGGGCTGATACTATTACTGGCAGGCATCGGCGTCAATTCTGGCTCCTCATTCATATCCAGTCTCAGCTTGGATAGCATCTGGATATTACTTGCAGGTGTAACCATCACCATGCTAACTGGTATTTCTATCTTGCTTATTGGTTACAAGATTGTAAGGCTGCCATTCAGTCTATTGCTAGGTATGGTTGCTAACCAACCAGCAGTCTTAGACTTCTCTCTTTCTAAAGCAAATAATAAGATTCCTGAATATGGTTACACTATGATGTTTCCTATTGCTTCTATTATGAAAATCATTATAGCACAAATATTGTTTGTCGTTCTTACCAACTCTTAATAACAAAAAGTCTGCTCATCTAATAAGACAAGCAGACTTTGTATTTATTTCAATTAGAAGCTTACAATAAGCTTACTTCAGTATCATCATTTTCTTTACGACACCTTGTCTTCCTGACAAGACTTTTGTATAGTATAATCCTGATCCATAATTATTGAGATCTATCTCATACTCTAGGTCTGCTTTCACTTCCTTTCTGTCTACAATTCTTCCGAAGCTATCATAGATTTCCAAGGTTCCAGTTTCGTCAGGCAAGTAAGGAATATAGAGTTTAAAGTTACCTGTGGTCGGATTAGGGTATGTATTATAAACTATTGGTCTACTAGAGACACCACCTCCTCCTCCAAGGTTAGGTGCACAAGAAGTAGAATTGCCTTCAGACCAGTCAGTATTTTGGATTCCAGTTCCATCATACTTTAGTGCTGTAGTCGCTGAGAATGGAACTGAAAATTGTCCAGTCAGCCAAAGATCTGCGCCTATGGCAATGCTGGTTCTGTTATGAGGTGAAGAGCCCCACTCTACATAGTGCTCTATCGCTGCAAAGCTTCCAAATTGTGGCGAATTATAGAGTCCCAGTTCTCCATCAGCTGGATCTACAGTTATCACATTTGCAAGATCTAATATGAGGTAATCCCCAGCCTGCAAGACCGTATCTCCACAAACTATCGGTAAGTCTCTTATTATTGAATAATCTCCGTTTGCACCGCACATAAAATAAGGTGCTGCATTTATAGGTGCTGTACCATTATTAAGTATTTCTACTTGGGTCGTTCCTATTACCTCAGTTATGATTAGATTGCTACAATCTTCCTTAATCACATCTATCGGTAAAGTTGCAATGTCTTCACAATCTGTAGACATAGCTTGGATACCAACAGTATCACCTGGCATACCGATAAAGTCACCAGTATAAGAAATACCAAAAATTCTACAAGCACCGAAATCTGAACCTTCAAAGTCGATAACATTTCCGACCAGTACGGAATCTATAATGTCGTTTGTATCCGTAATTACATATTGATATAAGCCCATGGTACTCTGAGTAGATAAAACTAAATTGTCTTGGATACCATCTGACGTACAAAATGATATTATATTATCTATTGCTATTGGGTCAGAACTGATATTGCTACCATCTACGCCATTTTTGATTATTGTCAAGAAGTTTGATAATTCTAAACATCCTTCTAATGAATCTAGCTGCATGCCTGGCACCAAGCCAAGTATCTCTTGAGTAGAACTCAGATTATAGACCCTACAAACACCATCTCCAAAGCCTTCAAAATCTTGGAATTCATTAGCTGGATTAGGCACTAGCAAAATACTATTCATGGTATCCGTAACTACATATTGGTAATTTCCTCCCAGTGTATCAGACAACACAAAATTGACTACATTAGGATCTCCGTCTCCGACACAGAAAGCAAACTCTGTTTGTCCCCCTGGAGTAGAAAGTACGCCACCATTTACAACTTGAGAATTGACCGTCACAGGATTAGAGAATAAAAACTCTCCCATCAAGGTATCTACATCCTCTCCTATTTCCAGACCTATAAGACTGCCTTCGAAACTTAGATTCCAGACCAAACTTGTAGGCGCCGAATTTGCATCAAAAACAAAAAGAGAATCTGATGGCAGATCTAGGATAATTCCTTCAGGATTGGTAATAACCCAAGCAAAATTTTCTCCAAGAGTATCTATGAGAATCACCTCTAAGGTATCCTGCAAAACTGTACTATTAAAACAATAATCTACTATGGTGGTACTATCTATAGAAGTCAGCAGACCACCTGAAAGAGTCGCTTGTTCGGCGACTACTACTTGAGGATTGGTGAAATCAAAACATCCATCTAGGTCTGCTATATTATTTCCTACAGCTAGACCTGTAAGACCTGTAAGAGACAGCAATCTTCTAATATTAAATATTCCACTGCCCGCATTTTCAAAGGTGAATGGAGGTCCTGCATCAATGGAAAATATGACCCCTGCATCATCATGGACTATCCAATTAGCCATATCACCTAGGATGTTACCAAACGGACTCACATTTATTGTATCTATCAGTCCATCACCTACAATAATGCTAATAGTATCCGTGGTTACATTTAATGCACCAGCATTTACGCTACCCGTAGCTATCGTAAGAGGATTAGAAAGATCTAGCAAAGGATTATTAAATAGGTTGGCACCAAGATTAGTATTGACACCATTTTGATAAGCCATGTGATATAAGAAAAGTGTATCGGCGGCAAATCCATCTACCGGCACCCTTACTGTATCTCTTATCATTTGTGTTGTATCGATACTTCTGAGTAAAAGGCCATTTGCATTCGTTATTACAAAACTGAAGTTCGGTCCGAACTGACCAGAGATAGCAACATCTATAGAATCTTCTACGATATCACCTCGACAAACATCTATAAGTGTAGCACCTCCTACTCCCTGTATGGATCCACCATCTACAAGATTAGATGAGGAACTAACTTTTACGACTCTAATGGCATCTGAGAAATCAAAACAACCAGATAAATCTGTATTTATATTGCTACCTAATTGTAATCCACTGATGCCATCAGCATAGCTCATATGTCTCACATCACATTGACCTGCTCCACTCGTCTCAAAGGTGAAAGGTGGTAGCGCATTCAGATCCAAGACATTTCCAAAAGTATCAGTAACCACCCAGGTCATTACATCCCCAGCCAATGAGCCAGTCAAATCTACAAACAAGGAATCAGACGGTACATTGCCTAGAATTATTGTGTCAAAGGTCATACCTGTGCTGGTCAGAAGACTTCCAGCCTCAGCTTCGTTTTTATCTACATTTATAGGATTAGAGAAATCATGTAATCCTACAAGAGTATCTATATTTTCTCCTATGTCTAATCCCGTTAGTGGCGGATTATAACTCACATTCCATATCTGGCAAGCCCCTGCCGACAAGGTGTCAAAAGTAAATGCGGAAGTATCAGGCAAAGCCAAGATAAGGCCAAAGGTATCTGTTACTACCCATGCTGTAGTATCTCCTGCTATGTTTGCTAGATTTACAGAGATGGTGTCTGGAACAGTGCTTGTCAAGCAGACCTCTACATTATTTCCAAGAGGAGTCGTAATAACTCCACCGTTTATTCCTGCTAATGAAGTCTTAGTAACAGTAATTTCATTTGATAAAGCGAAGCAACCTTCCAAATCCGCAAGAGTAGAACCTCCAGCAAGGCCAGTGATTCCTCCGTTATAACTCAACTCGAATATCTGGCAGACGCCAGTAGGTTGATTCTCAAAAATGAAGGTTGCAGAAACTTGTACAGTAGTGATAACACCATTATCTACCAGAATATACACTGAGGTGTCTGCAATGATGCCAGATGAATTGACAACTAAGGTATCTGGTTCTCCATCAGCAGTCATTATATCTGCTGAAGTCAGCCCATTAGAAAGAGAAATAGTGCTTCCCGCCAATTGCATCTTGTTTACTGTCACCGCATTAGACAATAAGAAATTACCACTGAGAGTATCAAGGTCTTCTCCTACCACTAAGCCTGTCAGAATAGAATCAAAGACTATATGAGAAACAAGACAAGTTTGTGACATACTTGCCGGGAATGAAATAGATGAACTTGCCTGCAAAGAAAGAATGATGCCTTCATCGTCTGTGACAATAAAAGACTCCTCTGTACCATTGGCACCTGATAGTAATAAAGCTAATTCTGCTCCATTGTCTCCTACACATAGATCAGTAGTAGTCATGCTGTCTACAGTCATAAGATTTCCTGCAACTAAGTTGTCGTTTTCTTTCTGAACGAAAAGGAAGTTTGAAAGATCAAAACATCCGGCAAGGTCAATATTGATATTATTGCCGACTTCTACCCCTCCGAGACCAGCTACACCTGCAACATGATATACTCTACATTCGCCTGCTGCAGTCGAGTCGGGGAAGATAGCTTGAGGGCCATCCAATATATCTAAAATAACACCAGCGACATCAGTGACTACCCATTGCAAGGTATCCCCACTAGCCCCTGCTACTATGACATCTAAAGTATCAGCCATACCATCACCTACAGTTATGGTCGACTGGAAAGTACTGTCAGCAAACTGTGCAAGGCCTCCTTCGGCACTTAACTTGGTTACCAAGACATTATTAGAAAACTGAAAGTCTCCCATTATACTGTCTACAGCTGTACCTATCTCGAGTCCTGTCAAAGTGCCATCATAACTCAGGTTCCAGACATTACATTCGCCAGATCCAAAAGTTGCAAAGGAAATTTCACTTGCAAAAGTCGTATCCAGAACTACACCGGCAGCATCTGTAACAACAAATACTGATGTATCACCCATTTCTTCTTCCACCACAAAGGTGCCAGTAAGATCAAAAGAGTTCAAGCAAATACTGAGAGAATCCTGTCCATTTTCCAGACTCAAAATCCCGCCATTTACAGTGGATGGAGGATTGTTTCTTGTTACATTAATAGGATTGGATAGTTCAAAACAACCATCCAGCTGAGATACATTAGAACCTACTTCTACACCGGTCAATCCGAAACTATGGCTCAAATTCCAGATGCCACATACTCCTGGGCCGGCACCTTCTAACACGAATGGTGGAGCATCAGGCAATGCAAGTATATTTCCAATATCATCAGTGATGAGCCATACTGATGTATCTCCTTCATTGCCAGTCAGGATAACATCTATAGAATCTATTATGCCATCCCCAACTATTATAGTCAGGTCCGTCAGACTATCTAGAGTCATCAATGATCCACCGACTGCATCATCTCTCTGAACAACTATAGGATTGGACAATGAGAAATCTCCTGATAAAGTATCTAGAGCTTCGCCCACTTCTAGCCCCACTAGTGTACCATTAAAACTTACATGAGTTATACTACATACACCTGCATCAAGACCTCCAAAATCGAAAGGTCCAGAAGCGAACAAACTTATAATTATACCTGTAGAGTCAGTAATTGCAAAGGTCATACTTTCCCCAGTAGCTCCTGAGAGCAATACATCTACCGTAGTTCCGCTTCCTACAAGGCAGAGCTCTGCAGTCGTTAGACTATCTGTGGTCAATAAGTTTCCTCCATTAGCTACTACCATTTCCACGGTTCTAGTAATGGTGATAGGATTAGACAAGGCATAACAGCCTTCCAGGTTATCGATATTGCCACCTACTTCTGCGCCGGATAATCCATCTGCGAAACTCAGATTCCACAACTGACAAACACCTGCGCCAAGACCTTCAAAAGTAAATGGGGAGCTAGCAGGTAGACTTATAATGTTTCCTATATCATCTGTGAGTATCCAAGCCAGATTTTCTCCTTGTTCTCCAGTCAATACTACATCAATAGAATCTACTACAGCACCACCAATTGTAACCATAACTTCAGTCAGCCCATTGTCGGTCTCTATAGAACCACCGTCTACTTCATCTCTGAGAACTGTAACAGGATTGGACAAATCAAAATCACCAGCAAGTGTATCTAAATCTTGTCCTAGCTCTAAGCCAATAATGGTTCCGTTATAACTAATATGCCAAATCTCGCAGGTACCAGGATTGGAACCACTAAACTGAAAACTTGGGTTATCGAAAATGCCCCAGATAAAACCAGAAACATCTGCAATAATATATGTCATCGTATCACCGACTGCGCCAGTTACCACTACTTCTAAATCTTCATTTCCAGGTCCTATACACAAAGTGGTATCCGTAACACCACTAAGTGTTGTCAGCATGCCTCCATCTAAAACGGGAACAAACTCTGTTCTTGTTACCTGAATGCCATTAGACAATGAGAAACATCCAGCAAGGTCTGAGAGGTTATTTCCTGTTTCTAAGCCTTCCAAGTCTAATACACTACTTACATTATATATAAAACAAACCCCAGGTCCAGCACCTTCTAGTATAAATGGTGGGCTGGCAGGAAGAGCCAAAATCATACCTTCATCATCTGTTATAATCCAGTCTAAGTCAGAACCTACAGCGTCTTCCAAAACAACATCTATTGGGTCGTCTACACCATCACCAACTATAATCGATAACTCAGTTAGTGAATCAGTAGTCATAATCTGGCCTCCGTCTACCTCATTTTTAATAAAGGTTACAGCATTTGACAATTCAAAATCTCCAGTGAGATCATCTAAATCCACTCCTATTTCTAAGTCAGGTAGTGTACCGTTCCAACTTATATTCCACATCAGGCAAGAGCCCTGTTGTGCGCCACTAAAATCATATGGCAAATCAAATCCTAGGTCCGTCACAACACCTTCTATATCTGTCAGCACAAAACTCATGCTATCACCTGCTGCATTATCTAGCACTACATTTTCCAGAATCATGTTTGCACCATCCAAGCAAATATTTACTGTTGTCTCTGAGTTATCCGAAACTAAGGTTCCACCTGCCAGAGAATCTACAACTACAAATTCTATTTTATTGACAGATACAGGATTAGACAAATCGAAGCAGCCTTCTAGTGCAGGCACAGTAGCTCCAACCACCAATCCTTCCAAGCCACCTGAATAGGAAAGATTCCAAACAGAACAAGTACCTGGAGCTTGATTTTCTACCACCACTGGCACTTCAGGAATCTCTGTTATAACACCTTGGCTATTAGTTATTATAAATATAGAACTGTCTCCCAAAGCGCCTTCAGAAAACAAATTCAAAGTATCCACTATACCGTCTCCAACTATTACATCTATTGTTGTTTCATCATTAGGCAATACAAGTGTGCCGCCTTCTACAACATTTCTAGTAACGCCGATAGGTGCAGATAGATCAAACTCTCCATCCAAATCAGAAATATTCATACCTACTGCTAGTCCTGTGAGAGGTGCTTCATTAAATACGACATGATAGATATTGCAAAATCCTGCGCCTACATTGCTAAAGTCAAATATATTTTCAGTTCCAATCAGAAGAATTTCACCCTGCTCATCAGTTACTACAAAGTTGCTTTCTGCGCCTATAGGCAGCTGATCAAAAACAACAGTAACTAAATCTGAGGCACTATTTCCAATACAGATCTCAGTCATCGTCTCCCCAGCAGCAGTAAGAATAATTCCTGCAGAAAGTGTATCAGCAGTAGTATTTTCTACTTTAGTAATCTCTATAAAGTTAGATTGTGAGATACAACCTGTGAGCATATCTATACGGATACCTGGTGTAGCATTTCCCAAATCTCCA